>NZ_FRXO01000001.1:900000-1062706 GCF_900148505.1 Pseudoxanthobacter soli DSM 19599
CCACCACGAAGGTCATCACGGTCCTCGTGTACATGAACCAGGCGTGGGATTCCGACGGCGGCCGGCTGCGGATCCTGCGGTCCGGCGACAATCTCGATGACTATGTCGCCGAAGTTCCGCCCCATGGCGGCACGCTGCTGGTGTTCCGCCGGGCCGAGAACTCCTGGCATGGCCACGAGCCGTTCGAGGGCCGCCGCCGCGCCATCCAGATGAACTGGGTGACCGACGCCGACGTGGTCGCCCACGAGCAGCGCCGTCACCGCATCTCGACGGCCGTGAAGAAGCTCAACCCCTTCCGCAAGGCCGGCTGAGTCGCTTCTCATTCCGCCGCGTTCAGGCACGCCGCACGGACCGATGGCATCGGGACGGGCGGCGTCTTATTGTCGGGATATCGGCCGCGATCCCCATCTCCCCGTGGCCGGACCGCCCTCGACACCCTCCCGCGACCGGAACCGCGATGCCGACCACAGCGATCGATGCCTCACCGCCGCGACAGGATGTCGGCGCCGGGCTTGCCATCACTCTCAGTCCGTTGAAATGGGCGCCGGCGACCCGCGCCGCGCTCCACCGCGTCATTGCCGCCCACGGCGTCGCAAGCCCGGGCTACGACGCCGCGCGCGCGCCTTATGCCGTGTTCGACTGGGATAACACGTGCATCATGGGCGACGCAGAGGAGACGCTGCTGCGCTACATGGTGGACCGCTTCGCGCTGCGGATGACGCCGGCGGCATTCTCGCGCGCCATCCGGAACCGCGTACCGCCCGGCCCGCTCCACGGCCTTCGTCGCGACGGCGCCGCCGGACCGGTCGAGTTCGACGACCTCGCGGCCGATCTCGACGACGATTATGCAGAGCTCGCCGGCTGCTACGGCATCCCGGCACCGCCGGAGAGCTGGGCCCGGCTCGGCAACGATCCGGCCTTCCTCTCCTTCCGCGCCAAGCTGCTTGCTACCTACGACGCCATCAACGACACCTACGGCGAGACGCTCGGCTACCGCTGGATCGTGTGGCTGTTCGCCGGGCACACCCCGGAAAGCCTGGCGGCCCTTGCCCACGCTTCCAACGCCTGGCACCTCGGCGCGGCCATCGCCGAGGTTGGAATGGAGACCCCGGCGAGCCGTCCCGGCCGCGCCGGTCTGGTGCGTCATACGGCATTCCAGTGCCTGCGGCTGACGCCGGAAATGGCGGATCTGCACCGCGTGCTGATGGCCAACGGCATCGAGGTCCACGTCTGTTCCGCCTCCATCGAGGAACTGATCGCGGCCTTCGCCACCGATCGGGCTTATGGCTATGGACTGCCGCGGGAAAACATCATCGGCGTGCGCACCGCGATGGTGGAAGGCGCCTACAGCATCGAGGACCGGGGAGACTGGCCGCTGACCTATGCAGCCGGCAAGGTGGAGGCGCTGAACCGCACTCTGGTGGCGCGCAAGGGTTTCGGTCCGCTCATGGTGTTCGGCGACAGCAACGGCGATTACGACATGATGTCGGCCTTCGCCGACACCCGGCTGTCGCTCTTCGTCAATCGCCTGCCGGGCGGCAACGCCGGACGGCTCTGCCGAGAGGCTGCCGAGACGATCGGCACAGAGGCGCCGCGATATGTGCTGCAGGGGCGTCACGAGGCGACCGGAGAATGGCGCCCCCACGAGGAAACCATCGTGTTCGGCGACCGGGAGCCACGGCTGACAGGGAAATAGGGTTACCCACCGCCGAAATCAGGGGTTCCGGCGGCGGGTGCCCTGCGTACGATGGGGGGAACTCGTACACCCGCCCATAACGTCCGCCGCGCTCGTTGGTTCCCGCCTTTTTGGGTTCAGGCCCTGTTTTTTGCCCCAACGAGACGAAAAAGTCCGTTGAACGAAAAAGGCGGGTCCGAGGGGGACCCGCCTTCGAGATTTCTCGCCGGATAAAGGCGACATCCGGTGCCGGCGTAAGCCCGGCGCCTTATCACGCGCTGTGGACGGTGGCCTCGGGGAAACTCAGCTGCTCACGGGCGCGCCAGTCAGTCGTGACGTAGTTGATGATCAGCGACTTGCGCACGCCCTTGATCGGCCGACGCTCGAAGCCGTGCCAGCTGTTGTTGGACGGCACGAAGATCATCGCCTTGTTCGGCGCGAAGGGTGAACGGCCGACCCAGGTCTGGGCGTCGGCATAGATGTCCGTGCCAAGGTCTTCCTGGCCGGCTTCGCCGGACAGATAGATCAGCATGGTGAAGCGCTTGACGCCGATGTCGGTGTGCGGCTGGAGCCAGAAGCCTTCGACGTCCTGGGCGTATTCGATGCGCAGATAGGTATTGTCGAGATCGCAGCCGCACCCCTTCTCGATGGCGCCGACCACTTCCGGATCCTGGAACGCCACCGCGACCGCATCGCAAACGGGATGCTCCGCCCGGTTCTTCACGTCGAAATAGACGCGGGTCGCGTTGTGCACTTCACGAGTACCCGAGACGCCATCCAGCGAGGGCGCGGGGAACGGCAGTTCCTGCAGCGCCGTGACCGCCTCGCCCGGGAAAAGACCGTCGAGCAGCCAGTGGCGATAAGGCGAGTCGTTGGGGTCCGTGCCGCCGAGCGCGGAGAGGAAGGTCGCCTTGACCTCATTCGCGCTCGAAAGGGGCTGGTGGATGGTCATGGGACTGTCTTCCGTTCAGGAGCGGGCCGCGCCAGGAACGGGTGTCCCCACAGCCAGCCGTTCATATGACATCTCGACCGCGAAATCATGGCCGTTTCGCGGAGACGCTGACGAGCGGCGGAGAGTTTGAAAGCCGTTCGCAACAACTTCCATAGGCCATGCGCCGGCCGCTGTCGAGCGGGGCCGGCTCCGTACCGATATGCGCCTGCCGATTCGCACCCGCTTTGACAGCCATCAAGGCGGGCAACTGCGCCCGACGGGCAACACCGGCCTTTTTCCCACAGTAAATCGACGGTTACCGACTTGTTCCCGACGCTTTGTCTGCACATCTGGTGACCAATCGCGCCATGATGGAGCCATGCGCTCCGCGCAACAATGAGGACGACATGAGCGACGCCCGGCATTTCAAGATGCTGATCATCGGGTCCGGCCCGGCCGGCTACACGGCGGCGATCTATGCGGCACGCGCAATGCTCGAGCCCGTGATCGTGGCGGGAATCCAGCCCGGCGGCCAGTTGACCATCACCACGGAAGTCGAGAACTATCCCGGCTTTTCGGAGGCCATCCAGGGCCCCTGGCTGATGGAGCAGATGCGGGCCCAGGCCGAGCATGTCGGCACCGAGATCATCTACGATCACATCATATCCGCCGACCTTTCGGCTCGGCCGTTCCGCCTCGTCGGCGATTCGGGCCTGAACTACACCGCCGACACGCTCGTGATCGCCACCGGCGCCCAGGCCCGCTGGCTCGGGCTGCCATCGGAGGAGCGTTACAAGGGCTTCGGCGTGTCGGCGTGCGCCACCTGCGACGGCTTCTTCTACCGCGGCAAGGAAGTTCTGGTGGTCGGCGGCGGCAACACCGCCGTCGAGGAGGCGCTTTATCTCACCCACCACGCCTCGAAGGTCACGCTGGTTCACCGCCGCGATTCGCTGCGCGCCGAGCGCATCCTGCAAAGGCGGCTGTTCGACCATCCCAAGATCGAACTCGTCTGGGACAGCGAGATCGCCGAGATCCACGGCGAGGGCACGCCCGAGACCGTGTGCTCGGTCACCCTGCGCAACCTCAAGACCGGGGCGTTGGACAAGCGCAGCGTCGACGGGGTGTTCATCGCGATCGGCCACAAGCCGGCGGCCGAGGTGTTCACCGGACAACTGCGGATGAAGCCCTCCGGTTATATCTGGACCGCGCCCGATTCGACCGCGACGTCGGTTCCGGGCGTGTTCGCCGCCGGCGACGTCACCGACGAAGTGTTCCGGCAGGCCGTCACCGCGGCCGGCATGGGCTGCATGGCGGCTCTGGAGGCGGAGCGCTATCTCGCCGGTCTGAGCCACGGCGAAGCCGCTCACGACGGGGCCGAAACCCAGGCGGCGGAATGAACGCCGGCGCCGGCCCCCGTGGCCGGTGCCGACACCATCGTTCCGGACGCTGCTGGCGCCCGGGACGCAACGAAAACCGGCCGGGAGCAAGGGCCGGATATTCACATGCACGGCAACGGCCGGCACAACCAGAGACCACCGGGCTCCGCGCCCGCGGGAACAGGGCGTGACAGGGGCGCCGCAGGGCCAATGGACTGGGACAAGTTGCGGATCTTCCACGCTGCGGCGCAGGCCGGCAGCTTCACCCACGCCGGCGAGATGCTGAACATGAGCCAGTCGGCCGTGAGCCGGCAGGTCGGCGCGCTTGAAATGGAACTCGGCATTCCGCTGTTCCATCGCCACGCGCGCGGGCTCCTGCTCACGGAGCAGGGCGATCTCCTGTTCCGCACCGCCCGCGACGTGATGATGAAGCTCGATGCCGTGCAGGCGCGCCTCGCCGATTCCCGCGAGAAGCCGTCCGGCGTGCTGCGCGTCACCACCACGGTCGGCCTCGGCACATCGTGGCTCACCTCGCGGCTGCACGAGTTCCTGGAACTCTATCCGGACGTCGAACTCCAGGTCATCCTGGACGACAGCGAGCTCGACCTTTCGATGCGGCAGGCGGACGTCGCCATCCGCCTGCGACAGCCGGTTCAGCCGGACCTGATCCAGCGGCGGCTGTTCACCGTCCACTTCCATCTCTATGCCTCGCCGGCCTATCTGCGCCGCTACGGCAGCCCTTCGGCGGTGGCCGATCTCGACCACCACCGCCTCATCACCTTCGGCGAGCAGGGCGCGACCTACCTGCGCGAGATGAACTGGGCGGAAACGGCGGGCCGCTCCCCCGATCAGCCGCGCCGGCCGACGCTGAAGATCAACAGCGTCGTCGCCATCAAGCGCGCCGTGCAGCGCGGCATCGGCATCGCGCTCCTGCCGGACTATCTCGTCGAGCCGGAAGCCGGCCTCGTGCAGCTCATTCCCGAGGCGGACCTGCCCGAGTACCACACCTATTTCGTCTACCCGGCCGAGCTGAAGAGCACGGCCCGCGTCCGCGCTTTCCGCGACTTCATCGTCGCCAAGTCCGAGGAATGGACGCACTGACCGGCGGCGGCTGTCGCCGGCCGGTTCCCCGCTGCCCCCGAGGGGTGGGTGCCGCCATGAGGCGGCTATCCACCGTCGTGTTGCGCCACGTCATGGCACCGTAATGCGGGCCGTCTAGCTTCGCGGTCTGGTTTGAAAGCGCGCGCAGCACGCGCGAAGCCGCCTGCGCGGAATTTGGCTTTCGAACCAGTGGGATGCACCAGCGATCGGGCCCTGGATATCGGCCGGTCGGGCGCCCCGCAATGGACACGACCGCCGAGGACGACCCATGACGATCTCCGACGACGCGCTCCCGCTGCCTTCGGCCGCGGAGGCGTTCGAGGCCATCCCGTTCGGTGAGGAGCCGCTCACCGCCGACGTGCTGATGCAGGCCGTGCTGCTGCTGCGGACGGCCGTTACCGGAGACGCGAAGAGGATTGCCGCGCATATCGGCGCGACGCCGGACGATGCCGCGATCGCCAACCTCGCCCACTATCTCGCCTTGCGCCATCACGACCTGCGCCCGCTGCAGCGCGAGCTGATGTGGCGGGGGCTGTCATCGCTCGGCCGGCTGGAGAGCCGCGTCCTCCCCACCCTCGATGCCGTCGCGGCAACACTCGGCGCCGTGACCGGCCATCCCTCGCCCTTCCCTGCCCCCGATAAGACCGCGTTCTTCGCCGGCGAGGCCCGGTTGACGGCCGCGACCGATGCCATGTTCGGTCCGGCGCCGGCAATGCGCCGCACCCGCATCATGGTGACGCTGCCGTCGGAGGCCGCAGGCGATCCGGCGCTCGTTCTCGACCTCGCCCGGCGCGGCATGGACATCGCGCGCATCAACTGCGCCCATGACGGCAACATCGCCTGGCGCGGGATGGCGACCAATGTGCGCACGGCCGCCACGGTCGTCGGCCGCGACATCAAGGTGCTGATGGATATCGCCGGGCCGAAGATCCGCACGGAGGCGGTGACGGCTCCCAAGAAGGCGAAGCTCCAGCCCGGCGACCGGCTGCGCCTCGTCGCGGGCGGCGAGCCGAGGGCCTGCGAGGCCGTCCCGTTCTCCGCCGCCGTGTCGCTGCCGGAAATGGTGACGCGCCTCACCCCCGGCGACCGCGTGCGCTACGACGACGGCAAGCTCGAAGGCGTGGTGGAGAGCGTCGCGGATGGCGAAGCGGTGGTGCGCGTGACCACCGTCAAGGCAGGCGGCACCAAGCTGCGACCCGAGAAGGGCCTCAACCTGCCCGACACGGCGCTCGGGCTGTCGCCGCTGACCGCCAAGGATGAGGACGACCTCACCACCGTCATCGAATGCGCCGACATGATCGGCTACTCGTTCGTCAGCCGGCCGGACGATATCGACCTGCTCGAGGCCGCGCTCGCCCGCCATGGCACGCGTGAACGCCCGCTCGGCCTCGTCGCCAAGATCGAGCGGCCGGAGGCGGTGACCAATCTGCCGGCGCTGATGGCCCGCGCGCTGCGTGCCCGGCCGTTCGCCGTGATGATCGCACGCGGCGACCTCGCCGCCGAGATCGGATTCGAGCGGCTGGCCGAGATGCAGGAGGAACTGCTGTGGCTCTGCGAGGCTGCCGCGGTGCCCGCGATCTGGGCGACGCAGGTGCTGGAAGATCTCGTGAAGGACGGCGTTCCCTCACGCGGCGAGATGACGGATGCCGCGATGGCCGCCCGCGCCGAATGCGTGATGCTCAACAAGGGCCCGGCGGTCGGCACCGCCATCGAACTGCTCGACCACCTCCTCGGCCGCATGGACAGCCATGCGTTCAAGAAGACGGCGCAGTTGCGCGCGCTGAGGTCGTGGTGACCTCATTCATCAACAAGATCGGGACGCAGCTTCCTGGTTATAGAAAAGCTACCCTCGGAGGCAACCACAAAATATTCTTGTCCGCAGCCGATGACATAATCTCCGTGGCGCCAGCATGAAGACGGATTATGAAGAACAGCGAAATTCTTAGAGACGTCTTCAAAATCTAGCAAATCTGGATTTGCGTACGCAATCGCATTTACTTTTGGAAAATTTCCGCTAACGAAAGCATCTCTTCTCACATCAGCGCGCAAATCTCGTTTTATAGTATCAGAGTACGAATAATTCGCACGGTTCTCATTTAAATCCGGCAAACCACCGACTAATGGTATGTAGTAATACCGCTTCCCTATTGGAAGAAAAGCCTCCGCAAAATCGGGCGGATTCCCCCAATACCCCAAAGACCAGCCGCCTTCGACTCTTACTCTAAGGCCACTTATCCCGATAATTCTGTAATCATTTTCATCAATATAATTTTTAGAAATGGCCTCTTCAATAATCTTGTATTTCGAATAGAATGCTGATGTTAGCCTCAACAGGGCCTTTTCCCTGTGACTTCCATCCCACTCTCGTGAAATCATCCCATTCGGCAAGGCGGTCACGTGACCCTGCCCATCAACAAGCTCAGGTGTAACGACTTCTACAACCAGATCCCTGCTACCGCCACGCTGAAATCGGAAATCTATCCGTCTTGACGGCATGACGGGATCCCATCCCGCCGAGACAAACGCCTGCATAAAAAACATCTCCGAGAATCTGGCCGGCGTCTCCATTGGAAATCTCAATTTGAAATCTTTATCAAAATACTTACAGAATTTCCGATAAACTTCACTGCAGAAATTCCGACACCTCTCCGCATCCTCCGATTTTGGATTCTTCATATTATTGAAGAATTCATGAGATTTATCGTTAATATTTTGGTCAAATAGATCTCTCTCCATAATTTTTACCCCAGCTCGAACGTCGTGATGCCGAATATCCGCGCGGAATCGATGGCGGGTGCTGGACCGCGATACATCCGCGCTGTTTCGAAAACCGGGCGGAGGCCGCGTTCTTCCGCGAGCGCGATCGCGGCGGGATTGGTACCCGGCGGATCGAGGATCACCGTCCCGCCGGGCACCGTCGCCGCCAGGGCGTCGAACAGCAACGTTGCAGCAGCGGCATCGTCGGCGAACAGCGGACCGATCTTGTGGCCGTCGAACGTCCTGCGAATGACGCCATAGCCGCACACGCCGCGCTGGCCGACGAGTGCCATCGCGGTTCGCGGCGGCGACAGCCAGGATCGCAGGAAGGTGGCGCGGTCTGCCGGAAACAGCGGCCTGTCATAGCCCACGATCGTCTCGACGAGATCGGGAAGGACGGGCGTGAGGTGGAGACCGGAGGCATCGCCCGGTGCACCAGCCCGAGCGACGGGCACACCGGCAAAACGCACATTGCGGTGGGCATAGACGAAGCCGGACCGGCGATAATTGTCCTGCTGCGCAACGACGCCATCGAGACCGGTGGTGCGGCCGTCCAGGCGGGCAAGAGCCGCCTGCCAGATGCGCCAACCGTGCCCCTGCCCCCGCAGGTCCGGCCGGACGATGTAGAAGCCGATGAACCCGAAGGTGTCGCCGTAGACGACCGCGGAGATGCAGGCCGCGAGACCGCGACGGTCGGTCGAAACGAGGAAGCCATCCGGGTCGGCGACCCGGAACGCGGCGGCGTCGCCGATGCCGGGGTTCCACCCCTCGGCGGCGGCCCAGCCCACCATCTCCTCGACTTCCGCCGCCGTTGCGGCGCGTATCTCGCCCATCATGATCCCGATCCGCCTCGCGCCGAAGTTGAGCATGAGTCGGTGACAGCGAGAATGGCCAAACGCAAACGCGCCGGCCTGCCGCTGTCAGGCGAACGGGCCGGCGTACCGATTGCGTTAGCCGCCTTGCGCCTCAGGCCGCCTTGGCGCGCGGCCCCTCGATGTTCGGCAGGAACACGGTGAGGATGCCGATCGCCGGCAGGAAGGCGCAGACGTGATAGACGAACTCAACGGAGGTCGCATCCGCGAGTTCGCCGAGGCCGGCGGCACCGATGCCGCCGAGGCCGAAGGCGAGACCGAAGAACAGGCCCGCGACCATGCCGACCTTGCCGGGCAGCAGTTCCTGCGCGAACACGATGATGGCCGAGAACGCCGAGGCCAGAATCGCGCCGATCAGAACCGACAGGACGGCTGTCCAGAACAGGCTGGCATAAGGCAGCGCCAGCGAGAACGGCAGCACGCCGAGGATCGAGCACCAGATCACCTTCTTGCGCCCCATGCGGTCGCCGATGGGCCCGCCGATGACGGTGCCCGCGGCGACGGCGCCGAGGAAGATGAAGAGATAGATCTGCGATTCCTCCACCGAGACCCCGAAGCGATGGATCAGGTAGAAGGTGTAGTAGCTCGACAGGCTGGCCATGTAGATGAACTTGGAGAACACCAGCGCGATCAGGATCGTGATGGCCAGGATCACCGTGCGGCGCGGCAGCGTCACCGCGTTGCCGCGGCGGCGATAGGCCTTCATCCGGCTCATGCCGTGGTTCTTGTACCACCGGCCGACCACCGCAAGGATGATGATCGCGACCATCGCGGCGAGCGAGAACCAGGCGACACTGCCCTGCCCGCGCGGCACGATGATGAAGGCCGCCGCGAGCGGACCGACAGCGGAACCGAAATTGCCGCCGACCTGGAACAGCGCCTGCGCCAGACCCGGACGGCCGCCGGACGCCATGCGCGCCACGCGCGACGATTCCGGATGGAACACCGCCGAGCCAAGGCCGACGAGGCAGGCCGCGAACAGGATGGCCGGAAAGCTTTCCGCCCGCGCGATCAGCACCAGGCCGACCAGCGTCGAACCCATGCCGACCGCCAGGGAGAACGGCATCGGGCGCTTGTCGGCATAGAGACCGATGGCCGGCTGCAGCAGCGACGCGGTCATCTGGAACGCGAGCGTGATCAGGCCGATCTGCGCGAAATCGAGGCCGTAGCTCTCCTTGAAAATCGGATAGAGCGCGGCGAGCAGCGACTGCATCATGTCGTTCAGCATGTGGCAGAAGCTGATGGCGAACAGGATCGCGAACACCGTTCCTTCGGTGTTGCTGCTATCGGCGGCAACGCGGTCGGCGGACCGGCCAGCGGCGGGGGCGGCGTTACTCATGGGGATCGGGGCTCCGGCGTTTCCCGGTTCGTCGTTCGGCGTCTTCTGCGCCGCCTGAATGCATGACGCACTGATCGTCTGTAAAGCAAGCGACATTCTCGCCGGTCGGCCATGCAATTGCGGCTGAGCCGATGGGTGATTGAGTCCATCTCGCCGATTCGCGCGAAAGGCGAGGCCCTCAGCAACAGCCGATTGGGGAGGCCGGCCTCGTCAAAGCCTCGGTTTTGTGAGCATCCTCCGCTGCCGCCGGCCGTTCGCGGCGCTGCCGGCGCTCGGCCGGAAGGCGTCGGCGGAACGTCCGCCCTGCCAGGAACCGGCGCGAGAGTTCAGTCGAGGAGAATGCCATGTCAGCCACCCCGTCCTACGTGCCGTCCCATCCCGCCTTCGGACCGGGCCGTGTCGCGGTCATCACGGGCGCGGCCTCGGGCATCGGCCTCGCGGCCGCCAAGGCCTATGCCGCGCTCGGCATGAAGGTGGCGCTTGCCGACCTGCCGGGCGAGACGCTGGACGGTGCCGCCGCCGCGGTCGCCGCGCTTGCCGCCGGCGGAGGCGGCGACGTTCTTGCCGTTCCCGTCGACATCACCGACAAGGACGGCCCGTCGCGGCTCGACGCGGCCGTGGTGGGCGCCTTCGGCGGCATCAACGTGCTGATGAACAACGCAGGCGTGCAGCCGGGATCCAGCCTCTTCGGCCCTGAGGAGAACTGGCAGTGGGTGCTTGCCGTCAATCTCGGCGGCGTCATCCGCGGCACCCGCGCCATCGTCCCCGGCATGATCGAACGCGGCGAGCCGGGGCTCGTGATCAATACCGGTTCGAAGCAGGGCATCACCACCCCTCCCGGCGATCCCGCCTACAATGTGTCGAAGGCCGGCGTGAAGGTGTTCACCGAGGCATTGGAGCACGAACTGCGCAACGGTCCGGCCGCCGGGCGGGTCCGGGCACACCTGTTCATCCCCGGTTTCGTGTTCACGCCGCTCGCCGCCAACGGCCGCACCGAGAAGCCGGCCGGAGCGTGGACGCCGGAACAGACGGTTGCCTTCATGCTGGAACACGTCGACGCGGGCGATTTCTACGTGCTGTGCCCGGACGGGGATGTCGACCGGGCAACGGACGAAAAGCGCATCGCCTGGGCAGCGGGCGACATCGTGGAAAACCGGCCGCCGCTGTCGCGCTGGCACCCGGACTATGCCGACCGCTTCAAAGCCTATCTGGACGGGCGATGAGTTCGGCGGCCCGCCTCACCGGGGAGCCATCCTCTCTGCCCGCCTGAAGCGGCGGCTTGAAGACGTCGCGCCTGCACGGAACAATGCCAACTGCCCGTTACGCGGCGGTTCCGGACCAAGGCGACCACACCATGGAAGCGAAACCATGGACGCGAAACCTCGGGAGCGAAACCATGGGAGCCAGACGATGAAGGTGCGCATTGCCGTCCGTTAGCAAGACCATCCCTGCGCTGTTCAACCTCACCGGCAAGCGCGCCCTCGTCACCGGGTCTTCCCGCGGACTGGGGCTCGCGTTCGCCCGTGCCCTCGGCGGCGCTGGCGCCGACGTGATCCTCAACGCCCGCGACGCGGGGAAGGCAGCGCAGGCCGCGGCCGTCCTGCAAGAAGACGGCATCTCGGCAACCGTCAGCGCGTTCGACGTCGCCGACAGCGCCGGCGTGGCGGCGGCTGTCGCGGATATCGAGCGCGATGTCGGCCCGATCGACATCCTCGTCAACAATGCCGGCATCCAGCATCGTGCACCGCTAGAGAGCTTCACCGACGCCGACTGGCGCCGGCTGATGAGCATCAATCTCGACGGGGTCTTCGTCGTCAGCCGTGCCGTTGTCGCCGGGATGATCGCCCGCCGCTCGGGAACGATCATCAATATCGCCTCGGTGCAAAGCGAACTTGCCCGGCCCTCCATCGCGCCCTATGCGGCCTCGAAAGGCGCGATCAAGATGCTGACCAAGGCGATGGCGGGGGATTGGGGCAAGTACGGCATCCGCGTCAATGCGATCGGACCGGGCTATTTCCGCACCGAGCTGAACGAGGCACTGGTGAACGACAAGACGTTCTCCGAATGGCTCGAAAAACGCACCCCGCTTGGGCGATGGGGCGATCCTGCGGAACTCGGCGGCGCGGTGGTGTTCCTCGCCTCCGACGCGGCGAGCTTCATGACCGGCCAGACCATCTATATCGACGGCGGCATAACGAGCGTGCTCTGACGCATGCCCTCTGGTCACCGCGCCTGGAATGCTGACGAGTTTGGGGACGACGACATGACATGCCGGCTGCGGCAACCTCCACGGCCACGCGCGATTACCCAAACGCCGCCGCATGGTCCACTGTCAGTACGCCGGATTGGTCGGACATCCATCGTGGCGGCGATCATTGCGGCCGTAACCGTGCTCGTCCTCATCGTTTTTCCATTGGATGGAGCATTCGCACAGCCGGCGGCATCATCAAGTCCACAGGCCATGCCCGCGCAAGGCGCTGGGCAAGCTGCACCCCCGCAGCCCGCGCCCTCCGGGATCGCACCCGCCGAACCCGCACTCCCGCAGCCGTCGCCGACGCCCGCCTCTCCGACCGCGCAGCAATCGCGGGTCTTGAACGTCGGCCTCTATGTCAGCCCGCCCTTCGTGCAGGTGCGGCCGGATGGCGGCTATTCCGGCATGGCGATCGACCTGTGGGAGGATGTTGCCCTGCATGGCGGGCTCGCCTTCAAGTACGAGCGCTACTCCACGCTCCGCGATCTCGTGGACGCGACGCGAACCGGCCGCATCGACGTGGCGGTGACGAACCTGACGATCACCCATCGTCGCGCCGAGCTGATCGAGTTCACACAACCCTGGTACGACGCGGGCCTGCGCATCATGGTCGCCGACGACGGCGAGCGCGGCTTCTGGGGCCTCGTCACCGGCTTGCGCGACGCCGGGCACCTCAGGGCCTATGCGTGGCTTGCCTTCGTGATCGGCGTCGCAACAGTGGCGCTGACGATCTTCGACCGCAGGTTCGACCCGGCCTTTCCGAAACGCTGGCACGAAGGCATCGCCGAGAGCCTGTTCCATGTCGTCTCAATCGCCACGTCGGGCAAGACGGCGCGAAAGAACCTGTTCGGCTGGAAGGGGCGCATCTGGTCGGCATTCTGGATGGTGTGCGGTGTGGCCACGATCGCCTACGTCACCTCGTCGGTGACGAGCGTCATGACGGCGGTTTCGCTTAATCAGGGGATCTCGTCCCTCGCCGACCTGCCCGGCAAGACGGTCGGCGTCTTCACCGGCAGCGTGTCGGAAGAATATGTCGGGGAACTCGGCATCGCGTCGCGATCCTACCCCAGCATCGACGAAGCCGTCGTCGCGCTCAAGAACGGCAGCGTCGACGCGATCGTCGGCGATGCACCCATTCTGGAATATTACGCGCACAACAACCCGGCACAGAAGCTCACCGTCGTCGGCAACATCTTCCATCCCGACAAGTATGGCTTCGGCCTGCCTCGTGGCAGCCGACTCGAGGCGCCGATCACACTCCAGATTCTGGCTCTTCGGGAGAACGGCACCCTGGAGAAGCTGCGTCTCGGCTATTTCGGCAGTTCATTCTGAAGAAACCAGCTCGCCCGGGTCTCAGGTCAAGGAATATTGCGCCTTCCACAAATGCGACCCTTCCGTTCGCATCTCCACCTCAGATTGCCGAAAACCCGACGGATGCTGGCAATCTTTGCCAGCTCTATTTCACGGGAGTGTCTTTGTCGGACGGCATCGACCGTGATATGCAACAGGTGGGGCGCCTATGGGGGAATAGATTATGACCGTTCTGACCGTCAATCTGAGCACACAGCTTCAAACCCAGCTGAGCCAGACGGGTATCTGGGCCTATGCGGTCTATTTCAGCGGCGGCGTCGCGAACTGGACGACGATCGCCGACAACGGCACCCTGACAGGTGGAACGGGCGCGGCTTCCATCACGCTCCCCTATCCGGACAACGGCGGCAAGGTCTACTTCCTGATCCAGAGCGCGGACACGGCGCACTACACCGACCTGACGACAGCGATCAGCGAAGAAAGCGACATCAACTGGAACAACGCGGCGGCAAAAGACTTCCGCTATGACAGTTTCGAGGTGAGCCTGCTGGACCAGCCGGGTGATGCCGGCAACCTGACGTCCGTCAACGGTTTCGGAATTCCGATGCAGGCGAGCGTCACCTACAGTGACGGCTCCACCACAACGCGTGGCTACGGCGTCAGCGGCAGCACCATCTTCTCCGACATCGCGGCGATCAACACAAAGGCCGGCTACGTCTATACCTATGACTATACATCAGGACCGCTCGCGAACACTGTGAGGGCGGCGATCTCGCCGACCCTCGCAGTCACACCCTACACGACGACCAGCGGGACATCGTTCAGCGAGTCCGACTGGACGAGCTATCTGACGACACTTGTGACGGACAATGTGATTCCGACCGTCAAGACCGTCGGCGAAATCGGGGCGGAGGCCGCGACGCAGACCCGGCCCGATATCGTCGTCACGGGATTCTTCGACGGCACCGCGGACGCCAGCAACGTCTGGCACAATGCGGCCTTTTTCTCATACGTGGTCGAATGGGACGGTTCGAACTTCTGGCTCGCGCCCACGGAGCAGAGTCAGGTGAAGGGCTACATCAAGATCTCCCAAAGCGATCTTGAGGAAAGCATCTATTCGACGCTCGGCACGGCTGAAATCTACAACAAGCCGACGGACGCCACGCCCTATATGACGATGAATACGGGCGAGAACAACCAGTGGGGTGCCGTCTTCACGCAGTTTCTGACCGGATTCACCGGCGGCTATTACGGCGTCAAGGGCGCGCAGAACAATAGCAGCGTCGCCGGCACGATCGATCTCGACAAGACCTGGAACTGGGATCCGACATACGCCTTCGGCAACAATCTGTCGGGCTCCGCTCCAACCTACTTCGATCACTATTCCGAAGTCTTCTACAAGCACAGCAACTCTTACGGCTCAGGTTATTCGGATAACCTGATGCAGCATTATTCCACCGGCGGCCCCCTGATTCCGGTGTACGACAGCGGAACGGGCCAGAACGTCACGAATATCGGCCTGACGCTCTATGCGGACTCCGAGACCCCGGCCGGCTATGTCGACCCGACGATCTACAACTATATCGCGCCTGCTGCCGGTGGTTACGAGGCGACCAGCCAGAACACGCTCAATACCAACATCACGCTGAACTTCGCCACCCAGTACATGGTGCTGAAGGCGGACACGCCGATCACGATCTCCTTCATGGGCACCAATCCCAGCGGCCAGCAGGCGTGGTATTCGGTGACCATCAAGGGAAATCTCTGGCAGAACTGGACCCTCACCTACAATGCCGCGACGGACAGCTACAGCGCCGCCGCGGCTCCGGGCACGGAGCAGACCTACGGCTCGATGGTCGTTTCGAACCTGCCGACGGCGGACAGCGGCGTCTCCTGGTACAAGATCACCGTCGGCGACGACATCTCGAAGACCTACAATCTCTACACCACAACGACCGGTTCCCTGTTCCAGAACCCGGCCTATTCGGGTCAGGAGGGTGCGCTCGCAATCGATGGGCTCGCGACGATCACGCCAAGCGAGTCGAGCGCGGCGACGATCAACACCTTCACGGTGAATTTCCTCTACAGCACGACGACGTCGCTCGATCCGCAGCTGCTCACGGAGAATACCAACGCGACATTCCTGTCCACGCTCGCCACGCCCGACGCTCCCGTCGTCGGCAAGGGCGCCGGGGCGAACTTCACGGCCCTCGCCGGTCAGGATTCCGCGACTACCAACACCGTCACGGCCACGACGGGCGCCTTGTTCTTCGCCTGGACAGGCAAGAACAACAGCACCGTCGATACGTCATCGTGGATTTCGGCCTATACGAACAAGATCGGCGCGCTGGACGTCGCCAAGGTCTCTTTCGCCACGTCTGGCGGCGGCACGCACTACCAGCCAGTGACCGCAGTCGCGGACCTCGACGGCGCATGGCAGACGGCGAAGGCTGCGGCGCTCGGCAACGGCACCTACACCGTGACGATGACCGAATACGCCCCTGACGGAAGCACCGTCGTCGGCAAGACGAGCAGTGCCCTGGCACTGACCGTCTCGCTCGACAAGCTCGGCCTGCACGCCGGCAGCGACGGCTCCTCGCTCGTGCTCGACCAGGGCAGTTCGTCGACGGACGGCAACTGGATCCACTTCTCCTCCGCCGGGATCACGGGCCTGCACGGCGCGACACTGCTGCTCTATGCGGTCGATTCCAGCGGCAACCTCATCGGGCGCGACGGCCAGGTCGGTGGCGGCGTGACCATCCAGGACGCAACCATCGCCTCGATCGGCGGTGTCGTCTCCGACAGCGGCGATGCCCTGCTCGACACGGCCCAGTCCGCTTACCTTCCCGTTGGCCAGCAGCTGCGCTTCGCCGTGCTGAGCGGCGGGCAGGTCATCGACTCGTCGGCGAGTGTCAATATCGGCGAGGCGGCGAATGGCACTCTCAACATCGATGTCGGAGGTGTGCAGGTCACGGCCCAGGTTGAAAATACCCTCGGCAGCGCGGCGGAACTCGCCGGTACGCAGCGCAACCTCAACGAGGCTCTCGTCTACCTGAACCACGGGGAATCGCTCCAACTGGAGGTGACCGGCAGCAGTGCGATGACCAACCAGTTGGGTTTCGTCCACATGGAGGCCGACCCCACCACCGGTCAGTGGAGCGTCGGCGGCGTTGACTATGGCAACACCACTGCGTTCACGGATGCGGTGCGCAGCCATCTCGTCGGCGAGGTCACCGTGTCCGGCGGCGGCAGCCACTTTACCGACACGCTGCAGTGGACCGTCCAGGGCGACACCGGGTACTACGCGCCGGTCCTGCTGACGGAGAACGGCGATGTGTTCGTCATCGGCAGCGCCAACAGCGACGGACAGGAACACATCCGCCTGTTCGGTGAGAATACCTTCGGCTTCGAGGATCTCACCGCCTCGCAGAATTCCGACTTCGATTACAACGACATGGTGGTGAAGGTCGTCCCCTCGCACGATCTTCTCGTCTGACTGCCAGATCGCCCGGCGAACGACGCATGCCTGAGGTCGGCAGGTCTGGATCAAGACGGAGATCGAGGACAGGGTAATATCGAGGCCCGGCGCCATCCGCCGGGCCTTTTCTCGTTTTGGAGCGCTTTCCGATCCACAGCAGGGGGCCAAAGCCTTCCTCCGACAGCCGCCCCCCCCCACTCCATGAAAAAGCCCGCCCCCGCATGGCGGGGACGGGCTGAACGTACTTGCGGCGGAGCGGGCTAGAGCGCTTTCCGATCTGATGGAATCATCCGATCGACAAGAAATCGCTCCCGATTCAAAACCTTGAGCATATCCTTGTCGTTCAGATCGGCTCGATCTGAACGGGTTGTGCTCTAAGGACCCGCACCGATCACTCGGCCGGCATCATGCCGGGCATCATGTTCATGTCGAGATGCGCCATGATCCACAGCGAACCGACCACGGTGATCGCCACGATGATCAGCGTGAACACGAACGCCGCGACGTTCCACATCTGGCTCGACGAGGTGTTCATATGCAGGAAGTAGATCAGGTGGATCACGATCTGGATCACCCCGAGGATCAGGATGATCGGGATCGAGGTCGAGGCCGGCAGGGCACCCGACATGATCAGACCGAAGGGAATCGCGGTCAGGATCACCGACAGGATGAAGCCGGTCATGTACGACTTCACGGTGCCGTGTGCGGCTCCGTCTTCGTGATGAGCGGAGGCGTGCTCGTGAGCCATCAGGCGACTCCCATCAGGTAGACGATCGTGAAGACGCCGATCCACACGATGTCGAGAAAATGCCAGAACAGGCTGAGGCACATCAGGCGCGTGCGATTGGCCGAGGTGAGACCGTCACGCAGGAGATGCGCGACGAGCACCACCATCCACACGAGGCCCGACAGCACGTGGAAGCCGTGGGTTCCGACCAGCGTGAAGAACGCGGACAGGAACGCGGAGCGATCCGGTCCCGCGCCTTCCTCGATCATCTTGTGGAACTCGTAGACTTCCATGGCGAGGAAGCCGGCGCCGAGCAGGAAGGTGATGCCGAGCCAGCGCATAACCGCAGCGCGCCGGTTGCCGTCGGCCGCGACCATCGCCATGCCATAGGTCACGCTCGAGAGCAGCAGCAGCGCCGTTTCCACGGCCACGAACGGCAGTTCGAACAGCTCCTGTCCGGTCGGCCCGCCATCGACATTGTTGCGCAGCACCGCGAACGCCGCGAACACGGACGCGAACAGCACGCAGTCGCTCATCAGGTAGATCCAGAACCCCAGCGTGGTCTTGGATCCGTCGTCGTGATGCTCGTCGTGCGCGTCGGAGATGATGGACGAATGTGTGCTCATGTCAGGCGGCCTTCGACGCGATGTGCTTGAAATACTCGCCCTCGATCTCCGCCACCTCGGACGCCGGGACGTAATAGTCGCGGTCCCTGTTGAAGGTGTGGCCGATGCCGACGACGAACATGACGACGAGGGTGAGGATCGCCAGCCACCAGATGTGCCAGATCATCGCGAAGCCGAAGCCGACGCTGACGATACCGATGATGAAGCCCGTGCCGGTGTTGCGCGGCATGTGGATCTTCTCATAGACCGCCAGCGGCTTGTGGGCCTCACCCTTCTGCTTCATCTCCCAGAAGCTGTCGCGACCGTCGATCACCGGCGTCTTGGCGAAGTTGTAGAACGCCGGCGGCGAGGACGTGGCCCACTCCAGCGTGCGGCCGTTCCACGGATCGCCGGTGACGTCGCGCAGCTTGTCGCGATTGATGATGCTCACGGCGATCTGGGCGATCTGGGCGCCGATGCCGACGAGGATGACGACGGCACCGATGAAGGCGACGATCAGGTAGACGTGCCACACCGGGTTGTCGACGTGGTTCAGACGACGGGTCATGCCCATCAGGCCGAGCACGTAGAGCGGCATGAAGGCGAGATAGAAGCCGACGAACCAGCACCAGAACGAGATGCGGCCGAGCCGCGGCTCGAGCTTGAAGCCGAACGCCTTCGGGAACCAGTAATTGAAGCCCGCCATGCAGCCGAACACCACGCCGCCGATGATGGCGTTGTGGAAGTGGGCGATCAGGAACAGGCTGTTGTGGAGCACGAAGGACACCGGCGGCACCGCCATCAGCACGCCGGTCATACCGCCGATCGTGAAGGTGATGATGAAGCCGATGGTCCACAGCACCGCAGGCTCGAAGCGAACCCGGCCGCGATACATCGTGAACAGCCAGTTGAAGATCTTCACGCCCGTCGGGATCGAGATGATCATCGTCGTGATGCCGAAGAAGGCGTTCACGCTGGCGCCGGAGCCCATGGTGAAGAAGTGATGCACCCACACCATGAACGACAGGATGGTGATCGCGAAGGTCGCGTAGACCATCGACTTGTAGCCGAACAGCCTCTTGCCCGAGAACGTCGCGATCACTTCCGAGAACACGCCGAACGCAGGCAGGATGAGGATGTAGACCTCAGGATGGCCCCAGGCCCAGATGAGGTTGACATACATCATCGGGTTACCGCCGCCAGCCACCGTGAAGAAGTGGAAGCCGAGATAGCGGTCGAGCAGCAGCATCGCCAGCGTCGCCGTCAGGATCGGGAACGCGGCCACGATCAGCATGTTGGCGCAGAGGGTGGTCCAGGTGAAGATCGGCATCCGCATCAGGAACATGCCCGGCGCGCGCATCTTCAGGATTGTCGTGATGAAATTCACGCCGGCCAGCAGGGTGCCGATGCCGGAGATCTGCAGGCTCCAGAGATAGTAGTCCATGCCGACGTCGGGGCTGTATTCCGAGCCCGACAGCGGCGGATAGGCGAGCCAGCCGGTGCGGGCGAACTCGCCCACGCCGAGCGACAGGTTGACGAGAATCGCGCCCGACACCGTGAGCCAGAAGCTCAGCGAGTTGAGGTACGGGAACGCGACGTCGCGGGCGCCGATCTGCAGCGGCACCACGACGTTCATCAAGCCGATCACATAGGGCATCGCCATGAAGAAGATCATGATGACGCCATGGGCGGTGAACACCTGGTCGTAGTGCTCGGGCGGCAGGTAGCCGGCGCCGCCGTTGGAGGCCAGCATCAGCTGGGAGCGCATCATGATGGCATCGGCGAAGCCGCGCAGCAGCATGATGGTAGCCAGGATGATGTACATCACGCCGATCTTCTTGTGATCGACGGAGGTCAGCCACTCGTCCCAGAGCCACTTCCAGCGGCCGAGATAGGTGATCGTGCCGAGCACCAGAAGGGCGCCGAGCACCATGAAGCCGACCGCCCCCATGATGATCGGCTCATGGTAAGGGATCGCCTCAAGCGTCAACTTGCCGAACATCGTCACAGACCCTTCGGATTTTCGGGAGTGCACAGCGGGCCGCCGGAGCCGAGCTCCTTGGCCATCGCCATGTTCATGGCCGCGTCCGTGCAGACGGACCCGTCGGTGCACTTATTCAGGATGTCGTGGAACATCGAGGGGGCGACCGAGGCGTAGAACGTCACCGGGTTGTTCTCGCTCGGCTTCACCAGCTGCTGATACGTCGCGAGATCGAGCTTGCCCTGGCTAGACCGGACGTCCTCGATCCATTTGTCGAAGTCGGCCGCGTCGAGAACCTTGGTCTCGAAGTGCATGCCCGAGAAGCCGGCGCCGCTGTAGTTCGCCGAGATGCCGCGATAGGTGCCGACCTCGTCCGCCAGCAGGCTGAGCTGGGTGTTCATGCCCGCCATGCTGTAGATCATGCTGCCGAGGTCGGGGATGAAGAACGCGTTCATCACGCCCGAGGAGGTGATGTTGAAATGCACCGGCCGGTTCACCGGCATCGCCAGTTCGTTGACCGTCGCGACGCCCTGCTCCGGATAGATGAACAGCCATTTCCAGTCGAGGGAGACGACCTGAACCTCGAGCGGCTTCTCGCTGGAGGCGATCGGCCGGTAGGGATCGAGCCGGTGGCTGTAGATCCAGGTGAGCGTGCCGAGCGCAATGATGATCATGCAGGGCACGAGCCAGACGACGAGCTCGATGCGCGTCGAATGCTCCCAGTTCGGGCGATAGGTCGCCGCGGTGTTCGAGGCGCGGTAGCGCCAGGCGAACCACAGCGTCATCAGGATCACCGGGATCACGACGATCAGCATCAGGCCGGTCGCCACCAGCATCAGCCACTTTTCGTCATCGCCGATCGGACCCTTGGGGTCGAGCAGCGCGACCTGACACCCTGCCAGAAGCGGCATCAGCGCCAGCAATGCCAAAGTGGAGGCCGCACGCATTCTATTGCGACGCAGCAATCCATTCCCAAGCATCGGTTCGCGCACAGCTTTCGCGACGCGCGAAAGGAGGCCCCGGATCAAACTCATCGATCACCTCTCATGCGGACGTGCCGGCAGGAAAACCGTTATCCTTAAGCCCGCCAAGATATTACCTCAGGTTCTGCTCGCTTTTTCTTCGACAGACCCTAAGACACTGTAAGCACTCAGACAAACGCTCAGGATTGTAGTCTGGAGTTGTTTAAACTCAGGCGCACCGAATAGCGGTCGCATACATTCCTAACCGAATTTACACCTCTTAGGCGCACGGCCCGGGAAAGGGCAATGCGTAAGACTGCCACAGTGGCGCAAACGCCTCACCGCCTACGCAGGCGCGATAGATGTGAGGCAAAATGCCTCGTCATGAGGGAAATGCGGTGCGCGCCGCACAAACCCCTCGCGACGCGGGAAAAGCCCGGGAAGGACCGCGTGATGGCGCCGCGTATTGTTGCCCGATTTGCAGGTCCTGATGCCCGCCGAACCATCTGCGTCCGTGCCCCATGCCGGCCGCAACGGCTTTTGCCTGCTTCAGGAGACCCCCAATGCGCATCCCCGCCACGTTCGCCTGCCTCGGCCTTCTGATGTTGCCGCCCGTCGCCCTCTCCACCACGGCGGCGCTCGCCCAGCCTGCGCCGGCCCCGGCCACCATCACGGTCAGCGGCGAAGGCACCGCGAGCGCCCCGCCCGACATGGCGGTGCTGACCACCGGTGTCGTGAGTCAGGCCGACGATGCCGCGGCCGCCCTGAAGGCCAATTCCACGACCATGGAGGCGCTGGTCGCCGCAGTCCGGGGAGCCGGAATCGCCGGCAACGACATCTCGACGTCCGGTTTCTCGGTGCAGCCGCGCTACACCTATCCAGGCCAGAACAACAATGGTGGGGAGCAGCAGGCACCGAAGATCGTCGGCTACGAGGTGCGCAATGCGGTAACGATCAAGGTGCGGGACATGAAGGCGCTCGGCCCGCTGCTCGACAGCGTGGTCGCCGCCGGCGCGAACGACGTCGGAAACCTTTCCATGACGCTCGCCGACACTGCACCGCTCGCCGACAAGGCCCGCCGCGCCGCGATCGCCGATGCTCGCAAGAAGGCGGAAGCCTATGCGGAGGCGGCAGGCGTGAAGCTCGGCCGGGTGCTCCGCATCGCGGAACAGGGGGCTATGTCGCCGCGTGCGTTCGCCATGCCGGTGTCGCCGGACAGTGCCAAGATGATGTCCTCCGTCCCTGTCGAGGCCGGGGAACTCGATATCCGCGCCACGGTGGATGTCGCCTGGGAACTCGTGCCCTGAGGACAGGCCGTCCCGCCGACAACCGTCCTTCCGTGCGCCCGGCGCGGGGGGACGGTCTGGGACCGAAATGGCAAGATCCTGAAATAACATCTGTTTTCTAAATCGTTTTTGATTCTCGCACGCGTGCGTTACGCTGACGGATCTGAGGTCGGCCAAAGGCATGCAGTGCACATGGCCTTAAGCGAACCCCATCTCCACGGCGTCTCGCGAACCCTGCTCGTCACGCTTGCGGCGCGGGCGAGAGGGGCGGCGCTGTTTCCTCACCTTGGCTTCCAAGACCCGGCAGCAGAAGCGGTGTGCGATGCGCTCGGCATTGATCCAGCGCAATTTGCGCGCACCGCGGAGTGCGTTTACGGCGTCGTGCGTCGGTCGATGGTGATCGACGACATTGTCGCGCGCTTCGCAGACGAGCACGGCGCCGCGACTGTCCTGAATCTCGCGGCCGGGCTTTCGACCACGTTCGAGCGTGCCGGTCGCGCGGACCTCGCCTGGTTCGACCTCGACCTCGCCGAGCCGGCGGCGCTGCATCGCGCGCTGATTGCCCCGGATCCCGCCCGCCGCCTCGTCGTCGGCGATATCGGCCGGCCGGGGTGGACCAGAGGTCTGTCGCTCCCTCCGGGTCCGCTCCTGGTGATCGCGGAGGGCATCATGCCCTACCTCACGTGGGACTGCGTCGCCGGCCTCCTCGATGAACTCGCGGTGGGCTTCGCCGACAGGCCCCTGCGCCTTGCCTACGACACCTTCGCCTTTCCGATGGTCGGCATGGCGCGGCTGCACCCGTCGATCGGCCCCCTCGCCCGCACGGATCCCTCGATCGAGTTCCGGTCGGGCGTCCGCTCGATGTCGGATTACGCCGTCGGCAGACCGGAGTGGCCGCTGCAGGATGTGATGCCGGTCATGGAGGGTATGGGACCACTGCACAGCCTCGCCTGCTTCGGCTTCTCGGCGGCCTTCGGCGTGCCGTTCTACGCCGTCGCCGTGCTGGATCATCATCACGGCTGATGAGAGGCCCACGGACGGGTGCAGCGGCGCGCACCGATGGAATGACGGCCATTCGCGGCCCGGCCTTGCCGTAGCCGCCGTTCCGGCGCATGACAGCGCGACCACGCGCGCCGCGCGACCACGCGCCTTGCAGGCATTGCGCCGTCGCAGGAACGGATCGCGGCGCGGAAAGCCAGTCGAGGACCATGCCGTGACCGCCTCTGCCACCGTCACCCCGGCCACCACCGTCGAAATCGGCTCCGCTCGCTTCGGCAACGCCTTGCCGCTCGCGGTGATCGCCGGCCCCTGCCAGCTCGAAAGCCGCGACCACGCTCTTGAAGTGGCGTTCGCGCTGAAGGAGATCGCAGAGCGGCGCGGCTTCGGTCTCGTGTTCAAGACCTCGTTCGACAAGGCGAATCGCACCAGCCTTTCCAGCGAGCGCGGCATCGGCCTCAAGGAGGCACTGCCGATCTTCGCCGAGATCCGCGCGCGCACCGGGCTGCCTGTTCTGACCGACGTTCACGAGCGCGAGCAGTGCGCGCCGGTGGCGGAGGTGGTGGACGTGCTGCAGATCCCGGCCTTCCTGTGCCGGCAGACCGATCTTCTCGTCGCCGCCGCCGAGACCGGGCGGGCGGTGAACGTGAAGAAAGGCCAGTTTCTGGCGCCTTGGGACATGAAGAACGTCGTCGCCAAGCTCACCGGCGCTGGCAATTCGCGCGTGCTGACGACCGAGCGCGGCGTCAGCTTCGGCTACAACACGCTCGTCTCCGACATGCGCGCGCTCCCGATCATGGCTGAGATCGGCGCGCCCGTGATTTTCGACGCGACGCATTCGGTGCAGCAGCCGGGCGGCCGCGGCGGCACGTCGGGCGGCGAGCGCCGCTTCGTGGAAACGCTGGCGCGCGCTGCGGTCGCGGTCGGCGTCGCGGGCGTCTTCATCGAGACCCATCCCGATCCGGACCACGCCCCCTCCGACGGCCCGAACATGGTGCCGCTGAAGGATTTCGAGCGCCTTGTCGCGACGCTCCAGGCGTTCGACGCGGTCGCGAAGGCGGCATAACCGCCCTCATCCCCAGTTCCGGCGGCGCGATCCGCCGGCATCGCCCTTCAAAGGTTGACGGCGGGACGGAAACCCACTACCCGAAACCCGTCGTCGTCCCTCGGGGCACGATGAGCCCGTAGCTCAGCCGGTAGAGCACGTGACTTTTAATCATGGGGTCATGGGTTCGAATCCCATCGGGCTCACCATTTTCTCGAGCGCAAACCCGACGCCAATATCGGCGAGACCGGCGCGGGTGCGGGCCTCCACGCCACTTCTTCTCCGTCATTCGGCTCCTGGTGCTTTCGGACAAGCGCAATGAAGACCGTAGGGAGAGTGCGGGCCGCCTCCGCCGGAGCGGAGACGGCGATGCTGCCGGAGCTCAGGACCCGGCTTGGGCTACGTGGGCGCGCAGCCTGACCGGGATCGATTTGTAGGCTGGCGTGCCGCACTCGCGGTCGTAGTCGGCGGCGGCCACCAGCACGTTCGCTTCCGGATAATAGGCGCCCACCACACCCTTCGCGATCGGATAGGCGACCGCCGTCACCCCCGCGAGCACGCGCTCGTCCGGGGTGACGAGGTCGACCTTGCTACCCTCAGCGAATCCGAGCGCGGCGAGGTCCTCGGCATTCATGAAGATCACGTCGCGCCGGCCGGTGACACCACGGTAGCGATCGTTCAGCCCGTAGATCGTGGTGTTGTACTGATCGTGGCTACGCAGCGTCGTGCAGATCAGCGTGCCCTCGTCGCGGCCGTCATCTTCCGCGATGCCCGGCGCCACCAGGAAGTGCGCCTTTCCATCCGGGGTGTCCCACTTGCGGTTCGAGGCATCGACACGCAGGCGGAAGCCGCCGGGCTGGCGGATGCGCGCATTGAAATCGAAGAAATCGGGAAAGACCTCCTCGATCTTGTCGCGGATCCGGTCGTAATCGGCGGTCATGCCCTCCCAGTCGACCGGGCTGTCGGGGAAGGTCGCCCGCGCGATGCCCGCGACGATGGCGACCTCGGAACGCAGGTTTTCCGATGCCGGCTTCAACCCGCCGCGCGAGGCGTGGACCATCGACATCGAATCCTCGACCGTCACCGCCTGCCGGACGCCGTTCTGCATGTCGCGCTCGGTACGGCCGAGACACGGCAGGATGTAGGAGTGTTTGGCGACGAGCAGCGCTGTGCGGTTCAGCTTGGTGATGATCTGGACGTTGAGGTCGAGCTTGCGGAACGCGGCGAACGCCACCTCCGGGTCCGGCATCGCGACGGCGAAGTTGCCGCCGAGGCCGATGAAGGCACGCGACGAGCCCTCGGCCATGGCCGCAAGCGCCTCGACCGCGTTGTGGCCGTGCTTGCGCGGCGCGGCGATGCCGAACGCCTTGTCGAGTCGCGCCAGGAACGGCTCGGCCGGAATTTCGGTGATGCCGACGGTGCGGTCGCCCTGCACGTTGCTATGGCCGCGCAGCGGGCAGATGCCGGCACCCGGCTTGCCGATATTACCGCGCAGCATCAGCAGGTTGGCGATCTGCCGGACGTTCTCGGTGCCGTGCCGATGCTGGGTGATGCCCATCCCGTAGCAGACGATCACGCGTTCCGCAGACCAGTAGGTCCGCGCCATCTCCTCGATGGCATCGCGCGCGAGCCCCGCGCGGCGGACGATGGCATCCCAGGAAATCGCATCGAGATCGGCGACCAAGCCGTCGAAGCCGACCGTGTGCTCGGCGATGAAGGCACGGTCGAGCAGGCCCGCGCCACCGGCCGCGATGTCCGCCGCGTCAGCCGCGAGCAGCGCCTTCATCATGCCCTTCAACACCGCGACGTCGCCGCCGACCTTCACCTGGTGATAGGCGGACGCCAGCGGCGTCGACGACAGGGTCAGCATCGTCTCCGGGCTTTGCGGGGCGGCGAAGCGCTCCAGACCACGCTCCCGCAGGGGGTTCAGAACGACGATCGGCTTGCCGCGAAGCGAGACCTCGCGCAGCGTCGTCAGCATCCGCGGATGGTTGGTGCCGGGATTGTGGCCGATGCAGAACACCGCGTCGGCCTGGTCGAAATCTTCCAGCATCACGGTGCCCTTGCCGACGCCGATGGATTGCGGCAGGCCGACGCTGGTCGGCTCATGGCACATGTTCGAGCAATCGGGAAAATTGTTGGTACCGAACGTGCGCGCGAGAAGCTGGTAGAGAAACGCCGATTCGTTGGATGACCGGCCGGAGGTGTAGAACTCCGCCTGATCGGGATGGTCGAGCGCGTGCAGGCGCGCGGCGATGCCGGCGAAGGCCTCGTCCCAGGTCACCGGCACCAGCCGGTCCGTCTCGGCGTCGTAGCGCATCGGCTCCGTCAGGCGCCCGGCGTCCTCGATCTCGTAGTCGGACCAGCCGCGGAGTTCGGAAACCGTGTGCTCGGCGAAGAACTCCCGCGTCACCCGCTTCCAGGTCGCCTCCCAGGTGACGGCCTTGGCGCCGTTCTCGCAGAACTCGAACGACGACGTGTGCTTGGGATCGGGCCAGGCGCATCCCGGGCAATCGAACCCGTCGGGCTGGTTCATTTCGAGGAGCGCACGGGTGTTGGCGCTCGCGCCCATCTCCTTGCGCACCGCATTGGCAACGGCCTGAAGCGCGCCCCAGCCGCCGGCCGGGCCACCATAGGGCGCAACGCCCTTGATCGGGGAATCAGCCACGAAATCTCTCCCTCTCCATCGGTCTGGCCGGCCCTGCGGATTGGCAGCGGGCGGGACAGGACGTTGCGTCCGACATCGGCGTGACGAAATCAGGCGATCCGGCGATGCCGGCCATATGGTTCGCCCCACATTCGATCAGCCTAGAGTGCTTTCAGGCAGGATGGAACAATTCCGGCATGCGCTAAATCCGCAAAATCATCAGGGACTTGCACACATTATTGTTCCTCCCGGCAAAATGCCCGCACGGGTGCGGACTGATCGCGGG
Organism: Pseudoxanthobacter soli DSM 19599; assembly: GCF_900148505.1. Taxonomy (NCBI): domain Bacteria; kingdom Pseudomonadati; phylum Pseudomonadota; class Alphaproteobacteria; order Hyphomicrobiales; family Segnochrobactraceae; genus Pseudoxanthobacter; species Pseudoxanthobacter soli. The sequence goes on from NZ_FRXO01000001.1 coordinate 927,627, forward strand.
CGGAGCCGGCCGCACCAGGGGTGCAGCCGGCGTTCGCGTGCTCAGCTCCGGACGAAGGCGAGCAGGTCAGGATTGATGACGTCGGCATGGGTCGTGAGCATGCCGTGCGGATAGCCCGGATAGGTCTTCAGCGTGCCGTTTTGCACGAGCTTCACCGAGAGCCGGCCGGCCGCATCGATCGGCACCACCTGGTCGTCCTCGCCGTGCAGCACCAGAACCGGCACGCTGATCGCCTTCAGGTCCTCGGTCTGGTCGGTTTCGGAGAAGGCCTTGATGCCCTCGTAGTGCGCCTTGGCACTGCCGGTCACGCCCTGCCGCCACCAGTTCTGGATGATACCCTGCGACACAGCCGCGCCCGGACGATTGAAGCCGTAGAAGGGGCCGGAGGCGACATCGAGGAAGAACTGCGAGCGGTTGGCGGCAAGCGCCGACCGGAAGCCGTCGAACACTTCGATAGGCGTACCCGCGGGATTCGAGGCGGTCTTGAGCATCAGCGGCGGAACGGCGCTCACGAGCACGGCCTTGGCAACGCGGCCGGCCGGCTGGCCGTGCCTGGCCACATACCGCGCGACCTCACCACCGCCGGTGGAATGGCCGATATGAACGGCATTCCGCAGGTCGAGATGCTCGGCCACAGCCGCTGCGTCGGCGGCGTAGTGGTCCATGTCGTGCCCTTCGCTCACCTGCGCAGAGCGGCCGTGGCCGCGGCGATCGTGAGCGACGACGCGATAGCCGTGGCCCAGGAAGAACAGCAGCTGCGCATCCCAGTCGTCGGAGGAGAGCGGCCAGCCGTGGTGGAACACGATCGGCTGCGCATCCTTCGGACCCCAGTCCTTGTAGAAGATGTCGACGCCGTCCTTGGTGGTGACGAAGGGCATGATTTGTCTCCGTGTTTTCAGAAGGTTGAAGCTGTCTTCCGGAGACCATTCTTGCCGGATGGCCGCCCTTCGACAATTCATCCCCACGGTCCGATGCCTATTGCATCGGGGTGCATGCCCTAAACGTTCGTATGATTGCGAAGCGTGAATCCGTCCCGCTCGCGCATGCCCCGGTCAGACCAAACCCGTCTAGAACATAGCCGTTCAGATCGAACCGATCTGAACGGGCCATGCTCAAGGTTTTAGATCTTGAGCGCTCACCACGCTGCGCGGTGAGGCCGGCGGCGGGCTGATCTCAGGCGCCCGTCTCGGCTCTGATCTCGCGCCGTTCGCGGTTGAGCAATCCCTTGGCGACGCGGATCATCGCCCAGGTCGCCGCAGCGGCCATCGCCGCCTGAACGCCGAAATAGAGCGCATCGCTGATCCGGCCGAAAAGCTGGTCGAACAGCGCGCCGAAGCTGTCGCCGAAGAACGATGTCAGCAGGAAGAGCGCCGTGATCTGCGATTTCATCGACATCGGCGCCACCATGAAGGACAGTTGCAAGCCGACGACGGAGATACAGAGTTCCGCGATGGTGATGCACACGGTTGCCGCAACCAGCCACCAGATCGAGACCTTGCCGTCACCCGCCAGAAGACCGGCGGTCGCCATCACGGCGAGCGCGATCACGGTGAGCACGAAGCCGATGACCATCTTGTCCGTCGGCATCAGCGGCCGCCCGCGCGCGGCATCGAGCCTGCGCCAGCCCCAGGCCAGGACGGGCGTCATGCAGATGATGATCAGCGGGTTGAGGCCCTGCGTCTGGGCGGCGGTAATCGACACGCCGAACGGCCAGAGATCCAGATTCATGCTGTCCTGCGCCATGAAAACCCAGGTCGACGTCGCCTGGTCCGCCAGGAACCAGTAGACGGCAACGAGCGCGAAGATGCCGATCAGCCGGCTGAGGACGGCGCGCTCCTCCTTCTTCTGCAGGGCGCTCTTCTTCTCGACGCTGCGCCACCCGATGGTCTCCGGCGGAAAGTGCCGGCGGCCGGTCATGAACACGAGCATCGACACGGCGATCAGAAGCGCCGGAATCATCAGCGCGACCTCGTAGCCGTAATAGACCTGCACCAGCGGCAGGCCGAGCGAGGCCATGGTCGAGCCGATATTGATGGCCGCGTAATAATAGGCGAAGGCGTCGTCGAGCAGATGCCCCTTGCCGAGGCGTTCGTACATCAGCCCCATCAGCGTGGAGGTGTTGGGCTTGATGGTGCCGGAGCCGAGCGCGAGCAGGCCGAGCGCCAGGAACAGGAACGATTCCTGACGGAAATAGCCGAGGATCAGGTGCCCGGCGATGTAGGGAATGCAGAACCACACGATGGTGCGGTAGCGGCCGAGGAAATGATCGGCGATGAAGCCGCCCAGCAGCGGCGTCAGATAGCAGGCTGCCGTGAAGAGCTGGACGATGGAGCCCGAATCGTCCTCCCGGAACTGGAAGACATTGACGAGATAGAGCGCGAGCAGCACCCGCATGCCATAGAAGCTCGCGCGTTCCGCGAGCTCGGCCCAGAAGACGTACCAGAAGCCGGCCGGATGTCCGGACAATAGCCATCCCCGGCCGCTGTCGGCCGCCGCAGTTGCCTCGCTCATGCGTTTGTCTACCCCCAATGGCGGCACCGCGGATCGGCGGTGCGCGCGACGTTCAGCCCCGGCGAAACCGTAGCCGGCTCCGCCCGTGATGGGGAAGTGCCGAGCGGGGACAATCGGGAAAAGCATGCCGCCAAAACGCCATAATCCGGCGAAGTGCGGCCCGGCGAGCACGGTCGAGCGGCTGAACCCGGTTCAGGCCGGGTACCGCCTCGAAGCGGCGAAGAAGCAGGTCGCCGGCTGGCATGGGCAGAGGGGTTCTATCCGGTCAGGGAGGACGAAGCCTCAACTGGCGATGCGAACCACGCAGCGACCGCGCAACCGCCCCGCCAGAAGATCGTCCGCAGCCGCCACGGCCTCCGCGAGCGCGATTTCGCGTGTGATCAAAGCGAGCTTCGCCGGATCGAGGTCACGCGCCAGCCGCGACCACGCCTCGATGCGATCGGCTTGCGGGCGGTAGACGCTATCGATGCCGGCGAGGGTGACGCCGCGCAGGATGAACGGCGCGACCGTCGCGGGAAAATCCATCCCCTGCGCGAGCCCGCATGCGGCAACGATGCCGCGATAGCACATAGTGGCACAGACATTCGCGAGCGTGTGGCTGCCGACGCTATCGATCGCCGCGGCCCATCTCTGGCTGCCGAGCGGCTTCGACGGCGCGGAAAACTGCGCGCGGTCGACGATCTCCGCCGCCCCCAGGCGGGTGAGGAAATCCGCCTCCTGCGGCCTGCCCGTGGAGGCGACCACCCGAAAGCCGAGCGTGCTGAGGAGGGCGACGGCGATGGAACCGACCCCGCCGCTGGCGCCAGTGACGAGTATGTCGCCCGATGTCGGCTCCACGCCGTGGCGCTCGATCGCAAGCACCGCCAGCATGGCGGTATAACCGGCGGTGCCGATCGCCATGGCCTGAGCGGGCGTGAAGGCGGCCGGTAGCGGTACCAGCCATTCGCCCTGGACGCGGGCCTTCTCCCCAAGGCCGCCCCAGCGGCTCTCACCGAGACCCCAGCCGTTCAGCACGACCCGGTCTCCCGGCCGGAAGGCTTCCGACGCGCTGTCGACGACCGTGCCGGCGAAGTCGATGCCCGGGATCATCGGGTAGCTGCGCACCACCGGCCCGCGGCCGGTGATGGCAAGCGCATCCTTGTAGTTCAGCGTGGAGTGGGAAACGGCGACGGTCACATCACCGGGCGGCAAAGCGTCTTCTTCAAGCCGCGTCAAGCCGGCCCTGCGGCCCTCAGGTCCGTTCTCGATGAGAATGGCCTCGAACATCGCCGCCCTCCGCGCCATGCTGCAACCGATCAGCCCCCGAAGGCCGGCCCTCTCACAGTGTAGGGCTTGGTCTCGCGCCAGCGCCGCATCAGCGCGGACAGTTCGGGATCGTCCTCAGCCGGCAGCACGATGCGCAGCGACACCATGAGATCGCCATGGCCGCCCGACTTGATCGGCAGGCCCTTGCCGCGCAGGCGCAGCGTGCGGCCGGAACTGGAGCCCGGGCGCACTGTCAGATCCACCGCGCCCGACAGCGTCGGCACGCGGACCTTGCCGCCCAGCACCGCCTCGTCGAGCGTGATCGGCAGTTCGAGAAGGAGATTGCCGCCCTCCTCCGCCTTGAACAGCGGATGCGGCGCGAACTCGACCGTCACGATGGCGTCGCCCGCCGGTCCGCCGAACGCGCTCTGCTCGCCCTGCCCCTTCAGCCTGATCTTCTCGCCCGGCTGAACGCCGGCCGGCAGCGAGACGTTGAGCGTCTTGCCCGTCGGCAGGGTCACACGCACCTTGTTGCCGGCGGCGACATCTTCGAGGCTGACGGGAACGGTGACGGCGAGGTCCTCGCCGGCAGGCGCCGGCTCGGCGGATGTCCGCGCCCGGGCGCCGCTGCGCCCGCGGCCGCCGAGCATGTCGTTCAGGATGGAGTCGATATCGACCTCTTCCCGCGCACCGCGGCCACCGCCACGGAAATTGAACCCCGAGAACCCACCGGTGCTGCCGCCACGGAAGCCGCCGGATGCAGCCCTGGGATCGAAGCCGAAGCCTTCGAAATTCGGCGCGCGCGGCTTGCCGTCGGCATCGATCTCGCCGCGGTCGAACTGGCCCCGCTTCTCGCTGTCGCCGACGATCTCATAGGCAGAGCTGATCTCGGAAAAACGCTCCTGCGCCTTGGGATCGTCCTTGTTTCGATCCGGATGGTAGCGCTTGGCGAGCTTGCGATAGGCAGACTTGATGTCGCCTTCGCTCGCATCCTTCGCCACACCCAGAACCTGATACGGATCCCGCATGAAACACTCCCGACAAGGCGACCTATCCGGCCGCCCGTAACGTCCCGCCGCACGGCCGGAACGCTGATAACATCCCCGCGTTGTCCTCCGGTTTGTTGCGCGGCCAAGGCCCGGATGCAAGCCACATCCCGACGCCTGCGCATCCGGCAGATGCAGCGAAACGGGGAAATCGGGGGATGGCGGCATCACGGCCCTGACGGCGCTTCACCAGAAGGCAAAGCTCGTTGCCGTATGTAGGAAGCGTAGGAATAAATGCCAGACGTCGCGGCACGGATTTGTGGCCGAATTGACCCTCAAAGCGTGGATGTCTCATCCCCGGTTGCGGCGGAGCCGGGGCTTTGCACCGCCTTCCCCACCGGCGCCAGTCCGTCGACAGTCCATGCTCCGTCCGCGCGGCGGCAGGCAATGCCGTGCATGGCGCGCAAGCCGTCGACCGCATTGATGGTCGTGTCGAACGAGCGGCACGGCGTGCCGTCCGGATCGGAGATCGAGGCGACGTTGGTCACGCGCCCCTGGGCGCCACTTTGCGGGTTGGACCACATCAGCGGCCCTTCGACGCCAAGGCCGAGCGCGCTGCCGATGGACGCGAGATCGCCCGGCGTCAGCCCCGAATCGCGGGCCGTGGCGGCACCGACCGGCGATCCCATAGTGGATGCGGTGTCGAGATCGCCGTCGGGGCCGAGCGGCAGACCGAGCGAAGCGGTGCAGCCGGCGAGACATATCGACACGACAACCGGCACACAGAAGCGAGAGACGCGCGACGCATGCCGCAAGCCCGTGGCGATATGGCCACGATCGAAGGCGCACGCCGGCATCAATTCCAGCATCGCGTGCTGGCCCTGCCGGGAGGACCGGGAGTATGTACGGGCAAACGCAAGCACCTGAGACCCGCCATCATGTCCAACGAGTTCGAGCGTCCCATGCCCGAGTTAATGAGTGGTGACTTCTCGGCCGCAGACGAGCCTTTCGCCCTGTTCGCCGAGTGGCTCGCCGATGCCACGGCCTCCGAGCCCAACGATCCGAACGCCATGGCACTGGCCACGGTGGACAACGATGGTTTGCCGGATGTGCGGATGGTGCTTTTGAAGCATGCCGACGTGGAAGGATTCGTGTTCTACACGAATTATGAAAGCGCCAAGGGCCGGGAGATCCTCGGGCATCCCAAGGCGGCGCTGTGCTTCCACTGGAAGAGCCTGCGCCGCCAGGTGCGTGTGCGGGGGCCGGTGACGCCCGTCGACGGCGCGGAGGCGGACGCCTATTTCGCGTCGCGCCCTCGCGGAAGCCGCATCGGCGCGTGGGCCTCGAAGCAGTCGCAGCCGCTCGAAAGCCGGTTCGCGCTCGAGAAGGAGGTCGCGCGCTACACGGCGAAGTTCGGCCTGGGCACGATCCCGCGCCCGCCGCACTGGTCCGGGTTCCGCATCGCGCCGGTCGCCATCGAATTCTGGCACGACCGCCCATTCCGCCTGCACGACCGCATCAGCTTCACACGCCCGCATCCCGGCGCGGCCTGGGATAAGGCGCGGCTCTACCCGTGAGGCCGCGGGATTCCCGCGGCGGCCTCTTGGAACGGCCCGATTCGCCGGGCCGTTGGTAAGCCGGCGTAGTCGAGGCGCCTCAGTGGTGAGAATCGCTTTCGAAGCGCCCGATAATGGCGGAGTGTCCATCCGCGCGCTTGGCAGCGGGCTTCGTCTTTACCGTGTCAACCGCGTTCAGCACCGGAATGCCGATCGGCTTATACTTGTTCGCCAGATCGGATTGGCTGGCGGGCGATTGACTCATCTGGTGCTCGGCCCGTCGGGGCTTGTCGTGATCGTGTTTCATCGCTCGTTTTCCCTCCGGTAAAACGCACCGGAGCCTCCTTGCCGTTTTGGAAGACCATGGTCGAATCCACTCGGGAACGACCAAAGAGTTCCCTTTTCTCGTTAGAAACCTCGATTGCGGCAAGATATTGGAAAATCGAAGCTGCGGAACTGCAGCGCTGATCACGATCTATAACGCCTTGAAACAATCCACATGCGATGGGAATGCACGGGGCGTTTACCATTTACCTCCCCATGGCGACCCATGACATCGACTGGCCTGACCGTTTTTATGCAATGAAGCCTGATCGTCAGGATCTACTATCAATTCTGGCGCCGCAGGGCCGAAGCGCGCCGCCGACCATACGGCGAGCCTCACCACGCCTCCCCGAGGATGCGGGCTGCTGTCACTCAGGCTGCCGGCAGAAACCGGGACGTGAGGCCAATTCCCCCCTCCGCCAGCACGAGCCCGCGGGCGGCGAGATCCTCCACATGAGCGAGCACGGACAGCGCAGCCGCAGGCCTCAGCGCCGGGTCGAGCCCCACATAGACCTCTGCGACGATCTCATCGGCAGTGCCATGCCCGGCGCCGATGCTGTCGAGGATCGACCGCTCGCGTTCGAGCCGGTGCTGCTTCAGCGCACGGACATAGGCGGCCGGATCGGTGACGGGGTTGCCGTGACCGGGTAGGTAAAGTCGATCGGAACGGGCGGCGAGCCGGTCGAGCGACGCCATATAGTCGCTCATGGCGCCGTCGGGAGGCGCGACGATCGAGGTCGACCAGGCCATCACGTGGTCGCCGGAAAACAGCACCCCGGATGGGCCTGCGAGCGAGAACCCGAGGTGGTTGGCGGCATGGCCGGGCGTGGCAACGGCCGTGAGCCGCCACCCGGCGCCTTCGACGGCGCCGTTGTCGCCGACCACGATATCGGGCCGGAAGGCGAGATCGCCGGAGGCATCCAGCCTGGCGGCCTCATCGCCGGCCTTGAGCGGCCGCGCCGGGCGATGCGGCCCCTCCCCCACCGTCGGCGCCCCCGTCAGCGCCTTGAGCCGCGCTGCGCCGGGCGAATGGTCACGATGGGTATGGGTGACGAGAATCGCCGTGATGCGCGCGCGGCCCGCTGAGGCGAGAATCGCAGCGATATGGTCCGGATCATCCGGACCGGGATCGATCACGGCGATCTCACCGTCGCCGACGAGATAGGTGTTGGTGCCATGAAACGTGAACGGACCCGGATTGCGGGCCGTGATGCGCCGGATGCCGCCGCCAAGGACGACGGGCTGCCCATAGGCCGGATCGAACGAACGGTCGTGAACGAGAGCCATGGCGCGCCTCAAACCGGAACCGGCGAACGCGCTCGCAGCAGACCCGCCGCAGCGGACTAGCATCCTGAGATGATCGTCGGAGGAGAACGGCCACATGCGGCCGTCCAGTTGCCGCGCCATTTCGGGACTGGCGCCAAGCACTTGATAATATTGGTCGGAGTGGCAGGATTTGAACCTGCGACCCCCTCGTCCCGAACGAGGTGCGCTACCAGGCTGCGCTACACTCCGTCCCGCGGTGTTTGCCGCGCCGGTCTTATAGCGAGGGGCGCCGACGGCTGCAAGCGCCATCGGCACGGAATTCACAGCCCTTGTTGCGCGCCGCGATTTTCCTGTTCGAAGCGTTGGGAAGCCGCGGAATTCCAAAGCCGGCAACGCTCCCAGAGGCGCTTTCCGGGCCGTTTGATACGTTTGGAACCGCCGATCAGTATGATTTTTGCTGCTACGCACAAAATGCATGGCAGGGATGCCGACATTTGGCTGGCCTCCAATGCTGCATCGCGGTATCAAGAACACGCCCTCTTTGGGCGTTTCCTCCCTAGACTTAAGACCGCGCGCTCGTTCGCTGCGGTCTTTTTTTTGTCTGCATTGCAGCGTCGTGCGCCTTTCGCCCTTCCGCCGCCGCCGCTTCACAGCCCCTCTGGCCCGTGCTCTATCATCTCCCGATGTTCGAATCGCTCGCCGAACGCGGCTTCCAGATCGCGTTCCTGTCCCATGCCAAGGCCATTCTCGGGGTCGATTTCCCCGACGCGCTGGCGGAGCTCGAGGCCGCGCTCGCGGGGCTGTCGATTCCGATTGCGGAGATCGTCGGGTCGGGCGGCGGCGAGGCCAAGGGCACGCGGCGGCTGCGAGAGGCACTGGCCGCGAGCCACTGGGTGAAGACCAAGTTCACCATCGAGAAGCGCATCAACGGCGTCCCGCGCGAATCCATCAGCCACGAGGTCGACCACGTCCGAACCTTCCCGGACGGGCGGGTCGTCGCACTTGAGATCGAATGGAACAACAAGGATCCGTTCTTCGACCGCGACTTGGAGAACTTCAAGCGGCTGCACGCCGAGGGCGCCATTTCGGTCGGCATCATCGTCACCCGAGGCGCGTCGCTGCAGGATGAACTACCCACGCTCGTTCGCCGCTTCGCCCGCGAGCAGGGCCTGGAGACGCTCGACCAGATTCGCGCACTCGGCCTCAACCCGACGCCGCGCCAGAGCGCGGACATCGTCCGTCGCGCCTCAGCGTCTGGTGGATCGTTCGTCGATGCGTGGGCGTCGGTGTTCTGCGCCGACAAGTATGGCGCCGCCACGACGCACTGGCGCAAGCTGGAGGACCGTGTGAAGCGCGGCGTGGGCAATCCCTGCCCGCTGCTTCTGATCGGCCTGCCCGCCGCTATCGTATCCTTCGACGCGCCGCTCGCCGGCGACGATCCCGATCAGTTGTCCCTGACCGACCTCTTGCCCGAACTCGATCGGACGGGCGCAGTGGCCCGGGGCGAGGCCGAGAGAGCATAGACCCGCCTGCCCTCAAGCGCGACGGGCCGCCACACATGCCCGGCGATTCGAATGCCCGCAGGCTAATGCTGCTTAGAGCATATCCTTGTCGTTCAGATCGGATCGATCTGAACGACAAGGATATGCTCAAGCTTTTGAATCTGGAGCGATTTCTTTCCGATCTGAAGAGTCCATCAGATCGGAAAGCGCTCTAGCCGTATTTCGCCGCAAAAGCTTCGTCGCTCATCGTCAAGTAGATGATGAACTCGATGAAAGCCAAGATGGCCGGAATAAACGTCCAGCAGAACAAAAGATAGAGCAAGCCTGTCCAAGGCCGGCCGAGATAGAAGCGATGGACGCCGAAGCCGCCGAGGAAAAAGGCGAGCAACGCGGCCGTAACGCGGCTCTTGCGGCCTATGGCACCCGGTTGTACCGCGCCGCAATGCGGGCACGCCCGGGCGGAAGCGTGCAACAGTTGCCCGCATCCCACGCAATATTTCTGATCGACGATCGTCTGCGACATCGCCGTCCCCCTCCCCAGCTCATCCGCAACGCCGTGTACTCAACTGGACGCGAGCGCGATGCCGTATCCTTAGGTTCCGCGTCACCCCGTCCCGAAAACCTGATCAGCCCAGCAATCCAGTCTCGGCTTTCGGCAACGCAAGTCAAACGTTATCGGATCATTCCGCAGCGTCGGCGCGCGTGGTTGCGGAATTGTGGGCGTAGGTATCCCAAGTCGGTTCGTAGCTCTCGTCGGCCTGATTGCCCCAGGTCGCCCAGCCCTTGCGCACGCCTCGGCCGAACATCTCGAGATAGGGACCGGGCGAGCACGACTCGATGATGCCGTATTGCTCGTCCGGCTTGCGCGAATGCTCGCGCTTGCGCGTCGCTAAATAGTTCACCTGGGTACGGCCGGGATCCAGGGTCCGGGCATTGCGGCCGCGGGTGCCGAACAGGATGAGCTCGGTCACGTTGCGGAAATAGAAGCCGACGCCACGGCCGTCGCTGCCGCCGTCCTTGCGCACCTTGTGCCAGACGATGTTGGACTTGTAGGTGAAGCCCCATGCCTTCAGCACCTGCAGCCCCTCGGGCAACAGCGCATTCGGAACCCAGAGATAGAGGTGAGCGGTGGGTGCGGCCACATCCGCCACCGGCAACCCCGCGATCTCCGGCAGCGAGAGGGTGCCGTAACGCGACAGCCGGCGATGCTCCGGCGCGACCTTTCCCGTGCGATTGACGAACTGCCACGGCGGATCGGCCATCACGGTGGCGAACCGCCGGCCGGCAGCGAACCGCAGCAGATCCTGTCCGGGCGACTCCTGCACCACTGACTCCTGCCTCTGTGATTCCTGCCCCGCCGCTTCCGGCACGGCGGCAACATGCGCGGTCGAATCCTGCATGGACCCGGGCTTACGGGCGCGCAGCCGGACAGCAGCAGATTTCGCGGCGTCGTTGCGAGCCGGCATTCCAGTCTCCAGGCAGTCCCGAACGCACGGGCGAATCGAAACGGGGCGGGCTCGAATCCCCCGCACGGACGGCACCAGCCTAGCGGTCCCGTTCGAAATCCGCGACCGGATTTGCGCGAGACCTGTCGCGCAATGCGCGCGCGAAACGCACATGGCGGCAGGTTGCCCCGCCGCCATGGCCGCAATGCGTCAGTCTCGCGCGACCGGAGCCGCTATTCACCGGCGACCGAATGGTGGTCGCCGGATGTGCCGTGCGCAGTGACCTCTTCCTTCGGCTTCGGCGCCTTCCATGCGATCAGCCGATAGAACATCGGAATGAAGAAGATCGCGATGAAGGTCGCCGCGAGCATGCCGCCGACGACGCCCGTGCCGATCGAGTGGCGGCTGGCTGAGCCCGCGCCGGTCGATAGCGCCAACGGCAGCACGCCGAGGATGAAGGCGAGCGACGTCATCACGATCGGCCGGAAGCGAAGCCGGGCGGCATCGAGCGCCGCCTCCGCTGCCGAAAGCCCCTCACGCCGTCTCAGCACCGCGAACTCCACGATCAGAATGGCGTTCTTGGCCGCGAGACCGATCAAGGTGACGAGGCCGATCTGGAAATAGACGTCGTTGTTGATGCCCCTGAGATAGACCGCAACCAGCGCGCCGAACAAGGCAAACGGCACGGCGAGGATGACGGCGAACGGCAGCGACCAGCGCTCGTACTGGGCGGCCAGGATCAGGAACACCATGATGATGCCGAAGATGAACGCCTGGGAGCCGCTGCCGCCGCTCTGGATTTCCTGGAAGGCCTCGCCTGTCCAAGCGATCTGATAGCCCTGCGGCAGCACCTCGGCAGCGAGTTGGCGCATCGCCTCGATCGCCTGCCCGGACGAGTAGCCCGGCGCCGGTCCGCCCATCACCTTGGCGGCGGTGAAGGCGTTGAAGCGGTCGATCTGGTCCGGGCCGATGATGCGCTCGACATTGAGCAGCGTCGAGATCGGGATCATGTTGCCGCTGTCGGAGCGGACATAGACCTGCTTCAGGTCGTCGGGTTTCGAACGGAAGCCCGATTCCGATTGCAGCGTCACCTGATAATTTCGGCCGTAGAGCGTGAAATCATTGACATAAAGGCTGCCGAAGGTCGCCTGCATGGTCGAGAAGATCGAGCCGATCGGCACGCCGAGCGCCTTCGCCTTCTCCCGGTCGACCTCGATCTTGTACTGCGGAACGTCCGCACTGAAGGTCGAGCGCACGCCTGCAAGTTCAGCGCGCTTCGCCGCGGCCTGTACCAGCGCGTCGGTCGCCTTCAGCAGGTCGGCGATGGAGCCGCCGGAACGATCCTGCACGAACGCCTCGAAGCCACCCGTCGTGCTCATGCCCATGATCGGCGGCGGGTTGAAGAACAGCACCAGCGCGTCCTGGATGCCGGCGTTCATGCCCATGAAGGTCATCGGCAGGGCACGGGCATCGAGGGACGGGTCGCGGCGCTGCGCCCAGTCGGACAGCGTGATGAACGCCACGCCAGCCGAGGTCTTGGCGGCGCCCGACAGGAGGTCGTAGCCAGCGAAGCTCGTCACCGTCTGCACGGCCGGGTGGGTGCGCAGATTCTTGGAAACCTGATCCATCACCGCCGCGGTGCGGTCGAGCGAAGCGGCCGGCGGAAGGATGGCCACCGCGAACAGAATGCCCTGGTCCTCGTCCGGCACGAGGCCGCCCGGCACGCGCTCGAACAGCATGTAGGTCACGCCGAGCATGGCGGCGACCAGCACGAGGCCGACGATGACGCGCTTCAGGAAGAAGCGCACGCCGGCGGTGTAGCCGACCGTGACGGCGTCAAAGAAGCGATTGAACAGGCGGAACGGCAGCCACGGCCGGCTGTGTCCCGGCTTTAGGATCACCGCGCAGAGCGCCGGCGTCAGCGTCAGCGCGACGATGCCGGAGATCGCGACCGAGACCGCGATGGTAACGGCGAACTGGCGATACATCTCGCCGGCGAGACCGCCCATGAACGCCACGGGCACGAACACCGCAATCAGCACCAGCACGATGGCGATCACGGGTCCGGTGACTTCCTTCATCGCCTTGATGGCCGCTGCCTTCGGCGGCAGCTTCTCCTGAGACATGATGCGCTCGACGTTCTCGAGCACCACGATGGCGTCGTCGACGACGATACCGATGGCGAGCACGAGGCCGAACAGCGTCAGGAGGTTGATGGAGAAGCCGAGCACCAGCATGCCGGCGAAGGTGCCGATGATCGAGACCGGCACGGCGATGAGCGGAATGAGCGTCGCCCGCCAGTTCTGCAGGAACACGAACACGACGCAGACGACGAGCACCATCGCCTCGATGAAGGTGTGGATCACCTCTTCGATGGAAACCTGCACGAAGCGGGTCGTGTCGAACGGGATGTCGTACTTGATGCCCTGCGGGAACTGATGCGCGAGTTCGTCCATCCGCGCGCGCACCGCCTCGACGGTCGCGAGCGCGTTGGCGCCAGGCTGCAGATAGATGCCGATCGGAACCGTCGTCTCGCCGTTCTGGGTGGCGACGAAATTATAGTCCTGGGCGCCGAGTTCGACGCGCGCGACGTCCTTCAGCCGCAGCGTCGCCGCGTTGGCGTTGGACCGCAAGATGATGTTCTCGAACGCCGCGGCATCCGGCAGCCGGCCCTCCGTCGTCACCGAGTAGGTGAAGGCCCGGTGCTCGTCGAGCGGAGGGTTGCCGAAGCGGCCGGCGGCGAACTGCGCGTTCTGCTCGCGGATCGCAGCATCGACGTCTGCCGGCGTCAGGTCGAACTGTGCGAGCTTGTCCGGATCGAGCCAGACGCGCATCGAGTAGTCCTTGGCGCCGAACAGCGAGGCGTTGCCGATGCCCGGCACGCGTTTCAGTTCGTCGATGACATTCAGCAGCGCATAGTTCGACACGAAGATCGCGTCATATTGCGGGTTCTCGGAGGTCATGGTGATGACCGCCAGGATCGAACTCGCCTGCTTGTCGACCTTCACGCCCTGCCGCTGCACTTCCTGCGGCAGGGTCGACAACGCACGCTGCACGCGATTGTTGACGTTGATGGTCGCCTGATCGGGGTTGGTGCCGATCTGGAACGTGACGGTGAGCGTCATCGTGCCCGCGGCGGAGTTGGACGACTGCATGTAGAGCATGCCGTCCACACCGTTGATCTGCTGTTCGAGCGGCGCCGCGACGGTCTGCGCGACCACCTCGGCGCTTGCGCCCGGATAGGTGGCGTTGACCACCACCTGCGGCGGCACGATCTCGGGATATTGGGCGATCGGAAGAACGCGCATCGCGGCAAGGCCGGCGAGCACGATCACGATCGAGATGACCGATGCGAAGACCGGCCGTTCGATGAAGAAACGCGAGCCCATCAGTCGGCCTTGGCAACGGAGGAAACGGGGGTCGAGGACGCTGCGGTCGCGACCGTGACGGGGCTGCCGGGGCGCACCTTCATGACACCCTGGGTGATCACGCGGTCGCCAGGTTCAAGCCCGGAGCGAACGATCCAGCCGTCTCCCAGTTCGCGACCGAGTTCGATCGGCTTCATCTGCGCGTCGGATTCGCCGTCCACCACATAGACGAAGGTGCCTTGCGGCCCCTGCATCACGGCTTCCTGCGGAATGACGACCGCGTCCTTCAGCGTGATGCCGCTGATGGTGGCGCGCACGAACTGGCCGGGCAGCAGAAGCCCGTCGGGGTTGGCGAACTCCGCCCGCGCCCGCACGGTGCCGGTCTGCAGGTCGACATTGCGGTCGGTGAAGTCGACGATGCCCTCGGTCGGATAGGTTTCGCCGTTGGCCAGCTTGAGTTTCACGCTGAGCCGGCCGTTGTTGGCGACAATCACGCGCCCGGAACTGATGAGGCGGCGGATTTCGGCGGCTTCCGCGTCCGTGAACGAGAAGTTCACATAGACCGGATTGAGCTGGGTGATCCGCGTCAGCAGGCTGTCGTTGGAGCCCGTGCCGACGAGACCGCCCTCCGGCACCACCTTGAGGCTCGTCACGCCGGTGATCGGCGCGCGAACAGTGGTATAGCCGAGATTGATTTCGGCGGTCTTGAGCTGCGCCTGAGCAACAGCAAGGTCGGCTTTCGCCGTCTCGACGGCGGATGCGGCGTCGTCGCGCGCCTTCTCGGTGCCGAACTTGCGGTCGAAGAGCGCCGAGGCACGGCCGCTGTCGTTCTCGGCCTGCTTCAGGGCGGCCTCAGCACGCTGCACCTGCGCGGAGGCGCGGGCGACCTCGGCCTCGTAGGTGGCCGGATCGATGCGGAACAGCACGTCGCCTTCCTTGACGGTCGCGCCCTCCGTGAAGTTGCGGGACATCAGGATGCCGGCGACGCGCGCGCGCACCTCCACCTCGCGAAATGCCGACACGCGGCCGGCATATTCGTAGGAAAGCGGCACGTTCTTGCGTTCCACGGTGGCAATGGTGACGGCCGGCGGCGGAGGAGCACCCTGAGCGAACACAGGCGCAGGAGAGAGCAGACCGGACACGGCAACAGGAGCCAGTCCAAGAAGCGCCGCGCCGACGGCCAAAACCAGCGACTTCGTCCTCATCTCTCTGTCCTTTGCAAACCATCACCGGCGGCCCGCAATCAGGCACCGCTCGGTCTCGTTTTCATGCAAGCGCGTGGATGCCGCCGGTCTGACGGACGCACCCGCCCCTTCGGGTCGTTCCGCCCCTTCGGCCCACGCAGAACCGGAAAACGGCGAAACAGGCGGACGCGGCGGCTCGGGAGGGAAAACCGGACTCGACGGCACCACGACCCGAGCTATATACATTCACGATCGTATGTAAGCAAGCCACGAAACCGGGCGAACGGAACCCGGACGGCGCGAAGGACCCATGGCGCGTAGAACGAAAGCAGAAGCCGAGCAGACCCGCAACGACCTGCTCGATGCCGCGGAAGCCTTGTTTTTCGAGCGTGGCGTATCGGGCACATCGCTCGACGATATCGCGCGGGCTGCAGGCGTCACACGCGGCGCCGTCTATTGGCACTTCAAGAACAAGCTCGATCTGTTCTGCGCCATGGAGCACCGCGTCCGGTTACCCCACGAGGAACTGCTCGAACGGACGATGTCCAGGAAGGACGCCGAGCCGCTGGATGTCATCGAGGAGTCGGTGGTCGCCTCGCTCTCATCCCTCTTCCAGGACGAGCAGAAGCAGCGCGTGCTCTCGATCCTGTTTCACCGCTGCGAGTATGTCGGCGACATGGCCGAAGCACTCGCCCGACTCGAGGAAGCCAAGAGCCGGCTCTGGGTGATGTTTCTGGATGCATTTCGAGAGGCTTCCCGGCGCGGCCAGCTCGCGGCGGCCTGGACGCCCGAGGTGGCATGCTTGACGCTGCGCGCCTGCATGACGGGGCTTCTGGACGAGTGGATGCGAGACCCGCTCAATCCCGGCGAGTGCAATGCGAGCTGCGCCTGCATCGGCAGTCTGTTCAGCAGCTTCCGCAGGGGCTCGCCCGCCGACCTGCCCCCGCATCCCCTGCTCGAAGAAGTGCTGCAGGAGGCCAAAAAGCAAAACGGCCGGGAGTGACCCGGCCGCTCGATCCTTGAAAGCCGTTGCGGCGATCAGGCCTCGTTGGCGGGCGCGGCCTGAAGCTGGCCGTACTTCTGCACGCCGATCGACTCGAGCAGCTGAAGCTGGGTCTCGATGAAATCGATATGGCTTTCCTCGTCCTCGAGCAGGTCCTCGAAAAGCTCCATCGTCACATAGTCGCCCTTGTCGCGGCAGAGCTCGCGGGCCTGCTTGTAGAGCGCACGGGCGGAATATTCGGCCGCGAGATCACACTCGAGAACTTCCTTGATGTTCTCGCCGATTCGCAGCGTATCGAGCGTCTGGAGGTTGGGATGGCCTTCGAGGAAAATGATGCGCGTCACCAGCTTGTCAGCGTGGTGCATTTCCTCAATCGATTCCTCGCGCTCTTTCTTTGCAAGAAGCGTGAAACCCCAATCGTCGAGGAGGCGATAGTGCAGCCAATACTGATTGATCGCAGCAAGCTCATGCTTGAGCGACTTGTTCAGTATCTCCAGAACTTCTGGATCGCCCTTCATCGTCTTCTCCTCGGCACACACGCATCGCGCCCGCTGTCTGGCCGGACGGTGCATGAGTTTTAATCATTCCAATTCCGGGAGCGCAATAGGGGAAGATCCATAGAGGCCCCGACATCTGTCGGAGCATCAACTCACGCCGTGCGGCGGAAGGCTAGATCGGGAATGGTCGCAGCCCCATCTGGAGCATTCGAATCCGCAACGCCCCGGCGACCATCAGCCGCCTGCACCTCCGCGGCTTCGGCCTGCGCGGCGCCATCCGCGTGCGCCACGGCCGCGAGGGCGAGCGTGATGACGACGCCACCGCTCGACGTTGCAGCGGTCGCCTTGTCCATCTCAGACTCGGCGACAGGCGCGTGAACGGCCGGCAAACTCCGCACGTCATCGTGATCATGCGAGGACTGACAGCCGCAAGCCGCCTCCGCGGGCTTGGCGGTCCCCTCAAGGCCGAGTGCCGTCGCCAGCCTCGGAGCAAGAAGGATGCGGCCGCTTCGGGTGGTGCGCTCCAGCCTGACGTCGGCGATCTCCGCCTCGACGGCAGCACGGTGGATCACGTCGACCACGAGGGGGAAGCAACCGCCGCATTCGGGGCGGCAGCCGAGCGACTTGAATACGGCGCCGGGGGTGATGATGCCGCGATCGGGCTCCGAAGCGATCTCGGCCGCCGCCTTCGCGAGCGTCCGGTGGGAAAGCCGGTTACACGAACAAACGATCATCTGTCCCGTGGGTCCTTCGCGAGCCTGAGGCGCACATGGCGCGCATCACGAGGACATTGCGGGCCGTCGACACAATTGGGCTTTTGCGAGCCATATGCAAGTGTTTCAAATGCAAAAGAGCCAGAACGCAGGCGCATAACGCCCTGCAATTTCAATAGAATAAGAACAATCCTAAACTACGACGGCAAGCGATGGTGCGGCCATCGCTCGGTTGCGCCGGAGTGCGCATGAGCATGGGCGGCAAACAGTGGCGCCGCTTCTCGGCCCACAGGCCGCAACGCAAAACGGGCGGCGCCTTCCGGCCCCGCCCGCTGATCGTCACGTCATGCCATTCCCGGCCCGGCCGGAGCCGGTGCTCATTCGGTGCGGAACTTCTCCACCAGCGGATGCACGGCCTTGATCCACCGCTTGGTGCGGGTCGCCGAGCGCATCACGAGGGTCTCTGTCGAGACACCATGGCGGCCGAAGCGCACGCCCGAAAGCAGGCTGCCATCGGTGACACCGGTCGCGGCGAAGTAGACGTCGCCAGAGGCGAGTTCGTGCATCTCGTACTTCTTGTCGGCCTCAGCTATCCCCATGCGCTTGGCACGGGCGCGCTTTTCCTCGGTGTCAAGAATCAGCCGGCCCTGCATCTGGCCGCCGATGCAGCGCAGCGCGGCTGCGGCCAGCACACCCTCCGGTGCACCGCCGATGCCGAGATAGATGTCGACGCCGGTCTCTTCCGGCTCGGTCGTGTGGATCACGCCCGCGACGTCGCCGTCGGAGATCAGCTGCACCGCAGCGCCGGTGGCGCGCACAGCCTCGATCAGTGCGGCGTGGCGCGGCCGGTCCATGATGAGCGCAGTGATGTCCTCGGGCGCGACGCCCTTGGCCTTGGCGAGGGCCTTGATGTTCTCAGCCGGGGTGGCGTCGAGATCGACGACACCCTTGGGGTAGCCCGGCCCGATGGCGATCTTGTCCATGTACACGTCGGGTGCGTTCAGGAGGCCGCCGCGCTCGGCGATCGCCAGCACCGCCAGCGAATTCGGCTGGTTCTTGGCGCACAGCGTGGTGCCTTCGAGCGGATCGAGGGCGATATCGACCTTCACGCCGCCACCCGTCCCGACCGTCTCGCCGATATAGAGCATCGGCGCCTCGTCGCGCTCGCCCTCGCCGATCACCACGACACCGTCGATGGGCAGAACATTGAGCTCGCGCCGCATGGCGTCGACCGCGGCCTGATCGGCGGCCTTTTCGTCGCCGCGGCCACGCAAGCGGGCGGCGGCGACAGCAGCGCGTTCGGTCACGCGCACCACCTCGAGGGTGAGGATGCGCTCAAGCACGGCGCTGCGCGGCTTTTCAATCGTGGACATGTGGGCCTCTCGGTCAATCGCGCGGGCCGGCCTGGCCGGCATCACGCGAGCTTTTCGATTCGGATCATCTTCGGGGGGCCGGCAACGACGCTCTCGGCCGCTATCGCGCCGATCGCGGCCCGGACGGCCTCTTCGGTGGTCTCGTAGGTGATGAGCACGATCGGCTGCACCACCGAGGGCACGGCCGCGCCGGGCGCATCGGCGCGCGGCGCGCGGCGGCGCTGCACGATCGACTCGAGCGAGATGCCGTGGTCGGCCATGTGCCGGGCGATGGTTGCGAGCGCTCCCGGCCGGTCCTCAATCAGGAGCCGGAGATAATATCCCCCTGCATGGCGGGCGATCCGGGCGGCACTATAGGGCTGCATCGCCGAGGCCGGGCGGCCGAAGGTCGGGATATGGCGGCCGGTCGCCACGTCCATAAGGTCCGCGATGACCGAGGACGCCGTAGCCTCGCCGCCGGCGCCGGGACCGACCAGAACGATCTCTCCCAGCGCATCGCTGTCGACGGCGACGGCGTTGAGAACGCCGTCGATGCGGGCGATGGCCGAGGACTTCGGCACCATCGTCGGATGCACGCGCTGCTCGATGCCGTCGCCGGCACGGCTGGCGACACCGAGCAGCTTGATCCGGTATCCGAGTTCGTCGGCCGCCGCGATGTCTTCCGGCGTGATGGCGGAGATGCCCTCAATCAGGATAGCGTCGGCATCGACCTCGGTGCCGAAGGCCAGTCCGGTCAGAAGCGCAAGCTTGTGGGCGGTGTCGTAGCCCTCGATGTCGAAGGTCGGATCGGCCTCCGCGTAGCCGAGCCGCTGCGCCTCCGCGAGACAGGTGGCGAAGTCGAGGCCTTCGCGCTCCATCCGGGTGAGGATGTAGTTGCAGGTGCCGTTCAGGATGCCGTAGACGCGGCTGATCGCGTTGCCCGGCAGCGCCTCGCGCAGCGTGCGCACGATGGGAATGCCGCCGGCGACCGCCGCCTCGAACCCGATGCCGATGCCGGTGTCGTGGGCCTCGGCCGCGCGGGCGAGTGCGTTGCCATGGCGCGCGAGCAGCGCCTTGTTGGCAGTCACGACCGGCAGCCCCCGGGCGATGGCCGCTTCGACAGCACGCCGCGCAGGTCCGTCCTCGCCGCCGATGACCTCCACGAAAACATCGATGGAATTGTCGTGGGCGAGATCGGCGGGATCGTCGTACCAGGTGACGTCGGAAAGATCGACGCCGCGGTCCTTGCCGCGCGAGCGCGCGCTCACGGCGGACACCACGATCGGCCGGCCGCAGCGCGCTTCCAGATCCGCCCGGCGGCGCTCGAGCAAACGGAGGACCGCGATGCCGACGGTTCCGAGGCCGGCAAGGCCAACGCGCAGGGGTTCAACCATCGGGACAGCGGATCCTATCGCGATCACGCGACCGGCAGCCTGGGGACCGGTCGCGAGACCTTCGAGAAAACACAACGCGCGCGACGCGGTCGGCCGCGGCATCCCGCGAACCGCCGCGTCGCGGCGAACACGACGCATCATCCCCGTCAGGCTGCGGTGCGATCGACGGATCGAGTGCCGCGCACCGGGCGGGAAGCGATCAGCGGTGGGCGCTGATCGGGATGACGTTGTGCAACGTTTCCTCGGACGTTTCAAGGAAGCGGCGCAGGTTGCGGGCAGCCTGGCGAATGCGTTGCTCGTTCTCCACGAGCGCGATACGCACGAAGCTGTCGCCGTGCTCGCCGAAGCCGATGCCCGGCGAAACCGCCACGTCCGCCTTCTCCAGCAACAGCTTGGAGAACTCCAGGCTGCCGAGCGCGCGGTAGGGCTCCGGGATCGGCGCCCAGGCGAACATCGAGGCGCGCGGGGACGGAACCTCCCAACCCGCACGGCCGAACGAATCCACCAGGATGTCGCGGCGCTTGCGGTAGACGTCGCGCACTTCCTGGATCGCGGCGTCGCCGCCGTTGAGTGCGGCGGTGGCGGCGACCTGGATCGGCGTGAACGCGCCGTAATCGAGATAGGACTTCACCCGTGTCAGGGCTGCGATCAGGCGCTCGTTGCCGACCGCGAAGCCCATGCGCCAGCCGGGCATGGAAAAGGTCTTCGACATCGAGGTGAACTCGACCGCGATGTCGTTGGCGCCCGGAACCTGCAGGATCGAAGGCGGCGGCGGGCCGTCGAAATAGATTTCCGAATAGGCGAGGTCCGACAGCACGAAGATCTCGTGCTTGCGGGCGAACGCCACCACATCGCGGTAGAAGTCGAGATCGGCCACGGCGGCGGTCGGATTTGCCGGGTAGCACAGCACGACCGCGATCGGCTTCGGGATCGAATGCACCACGGCGCGTTCCAGCGCCTGGAACAGTTCGGGCCCGGGATCGGACGGCACCGAGCGCACCACGCCGCCGGCCATCAGGAAGCCGAAGGCATGGATCGGGTAGCTCGGGTTCGGCACCAGCACCACATCGCCCGGCGCGGTGATCGCCTGGGCCATGTTGGCGAAGCCTTCCTTGGAACCCAGCGTCGCCACCACCTGGGTGTCGGGATTGAGCTTCACGCCGAACCGGCGGTCGTAATAGGCCGCCTGTGCGCGGCGCAGGCCGGGGATACCCTTCGACGAGGAATAACGGTGGGTGCGCGGATGCTGCACCGCCTCGCAAAGCTTGTCGACGATGTATTGCGGCGTCGGCAGGTCGGGATTGCCCATGCCGAGGTCGATGATGTCGGCGCCCGAAGCTCGCGCGCTCGCCTTCAGCCGATTGACCTGCTCGAAGACATAGGGCGGCAAGCGCCGGATTTTATGGAACTCGTCCATCGCCTCAACCTCAATCCATGTTTGTTCCGGCGGCTGCATTCCCTGTCAATGCCGCCGGGCCGCGGATATCGCTCTTCTCCCTCCCGCGCCAGAATGAACGGACGCGGCAGTTTCCCTGCTCGGGATGGATGCCGTGATCGGCGCCGATTACGGCGCCCTTTGGGCGCCCAGCCGGCCTCAAGCACTTTCCGATCGCAAGAAATCTTCGGATCGGAAAGAAATCGCTCAGCCGTCAGTTTGCAGGCGCGACTCTATCACCGTTTGCAGAACGGCGCACGCCGCACGTCAGTTGGTGGCACCGGCGTCGGCGTCCGGTTCGGCGCCCTCGGCGGGCTTCGTGCCGCTCTCGATGATCTTGCGCGCGTCCTCGGCGTGGGTCGCGCCGAGCGCGGTCAGTTCCGCTGTCGTGTCCTGATGGGAAGCCAGTGCCGTCGCCTTGCCCGTCTCGGCATCGAGCGTCTTCTGCAGGTCCCCCTGATAAATCTGCTGCTCGCCCTGGGTCATCATCACCGGATGGGTGGTGACGGCCTTGTAGGCGAGATTGGGGAAGCCGTTCTTCTGGGTTTCCGGCACCGTTGTGCCGGGCGGAACCGTGCCGTGCGTCATCGTATACGGAATGACGCGCGAGGTCGGATCGTCGCTGCAGCCGGCGAGCACGAACGCCAGCGACGCGGCGGCAAGGGCCGAAGCTGCGCTTGCCAGCCGGCGCGAAGCGGAGGGTGCGGCCTTGCCGGCCGGACGAAGACGCACGATCTGCATGTCGCTCGTTATCCAAATACGGTTTTCGGCACACCGACGGCCCCGGGCGACCGGGCAGCGGAGATGCGCGGGACCATACGCTGCCGGAACGCCGGAGCAAAGCATGTCATCCTCCGGTTAGCCGTTTCACAACGCGGCGCGGAAAAGATGCCGCCCTCGATAAAGCCG
Organism: Pseudoxanthobacter soli DSM 19599; assembly: GCF_900148505.1. NCBI lineage: Bacteria > Pseudomonadati > Pseudomonadota > Alphaproteobacteria > Hyphomicrobiales > Segnochrobactraceae > Pseudoxanthobacter > Pseudoxanthobacter soli. The sequence goes on from NZ_FRXO01000001.1 coordinate 950,317, forward strand.
TGCGATTCGGGGTGCGGTTGCGGTCCGGCGCGCCCTGCCCGCTCCACCTCCGACCGACGCCGTCATCCACCGAGCCGGATCGTCCGTTCGATGCTGATGGCCTCAAGGAAGGCCGGATCGTGGCTGACCACCAGCAGCGCGCCATCGAATGCCTTCAGCGCGGCTTCCAGCACCTCGACGGAATCGAGATCGAGATGATTGGTCGGCTCGTCGAGAACGAGAAGCCAGGGCGGACGGTCGCCCGCCAGCGCACATGCCAATCCGGCCCGCAGGCGCTCGCCGCCGGAAAGTACGCCGACCGGGCGGAGCGCATCGCGATTGCGGAACGCGAAGCGCGCGCACGCCGCATGGGCCGCCTCGCTGTCGAGCGCCGGATTGAGCCGGCGGACATTGGCGAGGATGCTGGTGGCGCTGTCGAGCAGCCCGACATGCTGGTCGAGCATGGCGATACGCCCCTCAGCCCGCCGCAACGTTCCACCCGCGGGCGAGACGATGCCGGTCGCGACCTTCAGCAGGCTCGTCTTGCCGACGCCGTTCGCGCCGGAGACCGCCACCCGTTCCGGGCCACGGATGTGAAGGGTCCACGGACCGAGCACGCGCTCCTCCACCGCAACCGTCACCGCCTCCATCGTCAGCAGTTCAGTGCCGGACGGCAGGCCGCTCGGCGGCAGGACTATCTTCAGGGGGGTAGCGATCTCGACCTTCGAGCGGGCTTCCTCCGCCCGCGCCGAAGCCGCGTCCATCAGCCGCCTGTCGACGCGCCCGCCCCTGGCGCCGGTGTTCTCGGCCCGCTCGGCCTGGGCACCGAGCAGGAGCCTCGGCTCCGAGCCCCGCGCGGCGAAGGCGCGCCCGGCGGCGTCACGCCGCTCGCGGGCCTCCCGCCGGCGCTGGGCCGCGTCCTTTGCCTCGCGGAGGCCTGCAGCGGCACGCTCGAGTTCCCCGGCCGCGTCCGCACGCCGTGCATCCCGTGCCTCGGCGAACGCGGACCAGCCGCCACCCACGACGGCGATGCCGATGGGCGAAAGTTCGACGATGCGATCCATTCCCTCAAGCAACGCCCGGTCGTGGCTCGCGACGAGAACGCCGCCCCGCCAGTTGGCGACGAGGGCGTGGACGGCTGCGCGCCCGGCCGCATCGAGGTTGTTGGTCGGTTCGTCCAGCAGGAGAAGATCCGGCGCCTCGACGGCGAGCCGCGCGAGACCCACGCGGGTGCGCTCACCACCGCTCAACGTCCCCATCGCCCGGTCGAGCGGTAGCCCAGCGAGGCCAACCTCCGCCAGCGCTGCTGCGACGCAGGGCTCGATGCTCCAGTCCGCCAGTTCGAAATCGTTGGCACGACCCTCGCCGGCCAACACGCGCGCGATCGCGGCCATTGCCCGTTCGATCCCGAGCGCCTCGGCAACGCTCTCGTCGGCCCGCCATTCCTGGACGAGGGTTCCGGTGGCGCCGGAAAGCGTCACGCTGCCGGAGGCCGCCTCGGCGGTGCCGGCCACGATACGCAACAGGGTCGACTTGCCGCACCCGTTGCGGCCGACGAGCCCGACGCGCTCGCGCCCGATGGAGAGGGTGAGGCCGCTGAAGAGAGGCCTGCGGTCAGGCGTCGCCGCACAGACCGACGTCAGCGTGAGAAGGGCGGCAGAAGGAGATGAAGACATGGCAAACCGTGCAGGCGGACGAAAACAGGCGACGCGCGTTTTTCATCCGGCTATCCACGGGACCATCTCCTTCTCGATCGGAGCCCCGACCTGACGTGCCCCCTCGTCCGGGGACAGCGTCTGAGCGGCAGGAAACCCTGCCGGATTCAAGGGCTTGAGCCTATTATAGTCGGTCGGACCATTCCGACTCCACTACAATTTCCCCAGAAACCTGGCGATGCGAAGGCAGGAAGCGTCGCAATCTTGACCCTGTTCGCGGTTGTGACATGGCGCGACGGTTGTCAGGACAGCGTCATGCGGCACTATATGATGGCGAAGGCGGGCCGGTTGCGGCGCGCGGCGGACGCCGTCCGCCGTCGGGCCCGGCGATTGAGGAGCGGCGAGCGATGAACGAGCGGAACGACAATCCGCTGTACAAATATATCGTGCAGGATCCGGAGGCGTTCGCCCAGAACCTGGCACGGTTCATCGAGGAGGGCGGCAAGGCTGTCGCCGCCTATATCGAGCCGCGCGAGAAAGGCGAAGCCCGGACCCGCGTCGCGGACGACATCGCCGAGGTGATGAAGACCATCGGCCAGATCAGCGAATATTGGCTGTCGGATCCGCAGCGCGCGGTGGAGGCTCAGGCGCGGCTCTGGTCGGGCTACATGGATCTCTGGGACCAGTCGCTGAGGCGGATGATGGGCGAGCGCTCGCGCCCCGCCGCCGAACCGGATCAGCGCGACCGGCGGTTCCGCGATCCGGAGTGGAGCGAGAACCAGTTCTTCGACTTCCTGAAGCAGGCCTATCTCATCACCACCCGGTGGGCCGATTCCCTCGTCGAGGGCGCAGACGGGCTGGACGGCCACACCCGCCAGAAGGCCGCGTTCTATATCCGCCAGATCGCCAACGCGATCTCGCCGTCGAACTTCGTGCTGACCAACCCCGAACTCCTCCGAGAGACCGTTTCGAGCAACGGCGAGAACCTCGTGCGCGGCATGAAGATGCTCGCCGAGGACATCCGGGAGGGCAAGGGCGACCTGAAGCTACGCCAGACCGATACGACCAAGTTCAAGGTCGGCGAGAACCTCGCCGTGACCCCAGGCAAGGTGATCGCGGAGAACGCGCTGCGACAGCTCATCCAATATTCGCCGACGACGGAGACGGTGCGGAAGCGTCCACTGCTGATCGTGCCGCCCTGGATCAACAAATATTATATTCTCGACCTCAATCCAGAGAAGTCGCTCGTCAAATGGCTCGTCGACCAGGGACACACCGTGTTCATGGTGTCATGGGTCGATCCGGGGGCCGAACTCGCCGAGAAGACCTTCGAGGACTACATGCGCGAGGGCATCCTCGCGTCCCTGGACGACATCGAGAAGGCAACCGGGGAGAGCGGCGTCGATGTCACCGGCTACTGCGTCGGCGGCACGCTGCTCGCCGTCGCTCTGGCACACATGGCCAATGCCGGCGACAGCCGCATCAAGACCGCCTCGTTCCTGACGGCCCAGACCGATTTCTCCCATGCCGGCGATCTCAAGGTGTTCGTCGACGATCGCCAGCTTGAGATTCTCGAGACGCGCATCAACGAGCGCGGCTATCTGGACGGCAGCGTGATGGCGCGCACCTTCAACATGCTGCGCTCCAACGACCTGCTGTGGCCCTACGTCATCAACAACTACATGCGCGGCAAGGAGCCGTTTCCGTTCGACCTCTTGTTCTGGAACTCCGATTCCACGCGCATGCCGGCGGCGAACCACATCTTCTACATGCGCCGCTTCTATCTGGAGAACGCGTTCGCCAAGGGCCAGCTCTCCATCGACGGCGAACCGCTGCGGCTCAAGAAGATCCGGGTGCCCGCCTATCATCTCGCGACCCGCGAGGATCACATCGCGCCGGCAAAGTCCGTGTTCACCGGCGCTGCGATGTTCGGCGGACCGGTGCGTATGGTCGTCGCCGGTTCGGGCCACATCGCCGGCGTGTGCAACGCCCCGGTGCTCGGCAAGTACCAGTACTGGACCGGTCCCGCCCCGTCCGGCGCGTTCGAGGACTGGATCGCCAATGCCAAGGAGCATCCCGGGTCATGGTGGCCGGACTGGGATGCCTGGCTAAAGAAGCACGATTCCGAGATGGTCCCGGCACGCGTTCCGGGCGAGCGCGTGGGCGTCATCGAGGACGCGCCCGGCCGCTATGTCATGACCAAGGCGGCCTGAACCGATTGGCGCATAGTCCCCTCGGTCGGACGCACTCATCCGACCGAGGGGAAATCGCTGAAAATTCAAGCCTTTGATCGTATCCGTTCAGACCGGTTCGATCTGAACGGATATTCACTAGGAGCGGTCGTCGCGGGCGCTTTCCACGTCGAGCAGCGCCGTGCCGTCGCCGGACGCGACGAAGCCCATCACGATCGCCTTGTTGCGCAGGTGATCGGTCGAGCCGTCCACGCCGCGCAGCGCGCCGCATTCGGCAGCAAGTTCATTGATCAGCCGCTCCAGCGCCGCCGATGCCGCTTCCGGTGGCGAATTGCGCTGGATGGTTCCACTGGCGATGTCGATGCGGTCGCCCGGCCGCGCGAACGACAGCTTGATGCCGCGCGCGACGAAGCTGTCGCTCTGGAGCACGAGATTGGCGTGGTCGATCTCGATGAGAACGACGCCATGACGGCCTGCCACCTCGATCGGCGCGTTGTCACCGGTCGCGATCAGCAGCGTGTCCTCGCAGATGCCGAATCCGTAGCGCACGCCCTCCTCCGCGCACGCCACGATCAGGCGCCCGAGCCGGCGGGAGGAAAACAGGTTCTGGTCAATGATGCCGGCGCCGAACAGCCCGACGCCTTCCTGGATGACGAGACCGCCGTGACCGGTATCCGACGAGACACCGTAGCGGAACGCCTCGTAGGACGAGCCGCCCGCGATCATGAAGCCGGACAGTGCCGACGCGGCGCCGCTCGCCGCGATCACGGTCGCGCCGGCCGCGTGGGCCCGCGCGATCGCCAGCAGCACCGCCGTTTCCTCTCCCCGGTGCAGGAGCGTCTCGACGAGGCGGATCTGGTTTCCACCCGGAATGAGGATCGTCTTCAGCGCCGCAATCTGTTCGACCACCTCCTTGTCGCGCGAGATACGCTCGACATTGTCGATGGTAATGCCGAAATCGATGCCCTCGATACCGTGCTCCCGCAGTGCGGCGATGTGGCTTTCCGCGGTGTTGTGCGGCTCCGCAGAGGCCGAGGCGATCACGCCGACCGGCCCCTGGGCATGACGGACGATCTCGGCCATCAGCGACGGGTCGCCCTGCAGCGGCGACGAGCCGAGCAGCATCAGCCGCGATTGCGGTCCCGGCTTCACGCCGTAATCGCGCGACAGCTTCGTGGCACGGTTGGCGAGCCGCGCCGCACTGAGCCGCTCGCTCATCACCGTCGCGCGGAAGTTCACCGCCGTCATCCTGAGGCCGGATTCCTGGATGGCGATCAGCGTGCGCGATATTCCGCGCAGCCGCTCCAGTTCGACCGTCACCGCCATGCCCGTCTTCGGCTCGACCGCGGTGGCGCGGTCGGTGGTGTAGGTCAGCGGATCGCCCAGAACGAGGCGTGCGAGCAGATCATAGAGCGTATAGGCGCCGAAGACATTGCGTTGCGAGCGCGCGGGCGCGCGATAGGCGATCTCGCTCAGGCGCACGCGCCGCTTATGGGGGCCGGGCACGACGCGGAAACGAGAGAGGTCGAACGCGTCGCCATCATCGAGATAGCTGATCCTGACGTTCTCGAACGTTCGTCCGCGACCGTCGCTCTCCGCCCCGGTCATGTCGACATAGAAGGCACCATATTCGCCGATGACGCGGGCGCGCTTGCCGTCGACGAACAGCGCCGTGTTCTCGTCGATGCCAAAGCCGCGCTGAACGCCCGTTGCCGCCATCGCGACGATCAGACGGCCCAGCCGGCCGCGCTTGATGAAATGCTGGTCGACGATGCCCCAGTTGAAGAAGCCGAGACCCTTGCCGATCAGCATTCCCGGTTGTTCGGGATCGTCGGTGACGCCGAACACGGTGGCGTCGAGCGAGGTGCCGCCGACGATCATCTCGCTCGACATCATCGCTGCGCCGGCACTCGACCCCGCGACGAGCCCGCCGGCCTCGTTGACCGCACGGATGGCGGCGAGAACGGGCGTCTCGACGCCGCCGGGCGCCAGTGCATTGATGATGTGGGCCTGATTGCCGCCGGTGAAGTAGACGCTGCCATACTGGCGCACGAGTTCGACCGTCGCCGGGTCGTTGGCGGCGGCAACCGCCCCCGCCCCGTGGACCGGCGAAAGCTCCGCCTCGAAGCCGTAGGCCCGGAACACCTGAACGGTCTCCGGCCCGACGGCCTCCGGTTCGGACGACGCGGTCGGGAACACCAGAATGCGGCCCGCGGCGAGACGGTGCATCTCACCGTAGATCGCCGCATTGCCGTCTTCCAGGCGTCCGCCGATCACGGCGAGCTTGCGCGTCCCCTCGCTCTGCGGCGGGGAGAACCAACCAAGGATGGACATGAACCCGCCGTCGCTTAAGCGAGAGGTGCCAGCAGCACACCGCGCTCGTCGGTAACGATCCTGTAGCCCTCAGGCACGTCGAAGGCGATCTCGACCGGGCGCTGGCCGGTCTGCGCATCGGCCTCGTCCCCGCCCTCGGGCTTGAAGTAGATGATCTTCTTCCAGCAGCGGGTGATGCCCTCGCAGAAGATCAGCACGAGGTCATCGCGCCGCGCCATCTTCAGCGCGGTATCGACCGCCTCGATCTCCTCCGGAACGATCTGGATCGCGCTCTCGGGCACGCCGAGCTCGATCAGCGCGGCCCGCATCAGCTGGGGAATCTCGTCCGGCGCCCGGCCACGCACATTGTCGTCGCGGTGGCAGATATAGGTGTCGAACTTGCCAGCCACCTTGGCCGCGATCGCCGTAACGTCCTCGTTGCGCCGGTCGCCCGGGCAGGTGACGCAGACGATGCGCTTGCCGCGCGGCTTCAGCCGCTCGACGAGATCGACCATCGCGCCGACGGCGGCCTCGTTGTGACCGTAATCGAGAATGACGCGGAAGCCGTGCTCGTCGAACACGTTCATGCGGCCGGGCGACTGGAAGAAGGTGTTGTCGAACGTCCGCAGACCGTTGCGGATCTGGTCCAGCGTCTTGCCGAGCGCGAACGCCATCGCCGCCGCGAACATGGCGTTCTCGACATTGTGGATCGCCTTGCCCTCGATGGTCGCCGGGATCAGGTGGGTCCAGATCAGCGGGATCTGGGTGCCGTTCTCGTAGATGACGATCTGGTCGCCGTTGAGGCCCTGCTCCAGCACGAAGGCGCGCTTGCCGAGGCGGATGTGCTCGCGCACCAGCGTGTGCTCGGGATTGCGCGTCACGTAGGTGATGTTCTTGGCCGGCGAATAGGACGCCATCTTCAGCGTATATTCGTTGTCGGCATTGAGAACCACGGTGTCGCGGGTGACCTCGGCCACCACGCGCTTGACCTCCGCGAGCCCGTCGAGCGTGTCGACGCCGCCGAGGCCGAGATGGTCGGAGGTGACGTTCAGCACCGCGCCGACATCGCAATACATGTAGCCGAGGCCGGACCGGACGATGCCGCCGCGCGCCGTCTCGAGCACCGCGATGTCGACCGAAGGATCGCGCAGCACCATCTTGGCCGACACCGGGCCGGTCATATCGCCCTTCACCGTTACGTTGCCGTCGATATAGACGGCATCCGTCGAGGTCTGGCCCACCACGTGGCCGGCCATTTTCAGGATGTGGGCGAGCATACGGGCGCAAGTGGTCTTGCCGTTGGTGCCGGTCAGCGCCGCGATCGGAATGCGGCTCTGGGTTCCCGGCGGGAACAGCATCTCCATGACCTTGCCGCCGACGTCACGCGGCTTGCCCTCGGAGGGCGAGATGTGCATGCGCAGGCCCGGGCCGGCATTGATCTCACAGATGGCGCCGCCGGTGTCGCGGTAGCTCTGGGTGATGTCGGTCGTCAGGAAATCCACCGCGCCGAGATCGAGGCCGACGGCCTTGATGGCGCGCTCGGCCATGATCTTGTTGTCGGGATGGATGGTGTCGGTCACGTCGACCGCGGTGCCGCCGGTGGAGATGTTGGCGGTCTTGCGCAGATAGACGACCTCGCCTTCCGGCGGCACGCTCTCAACCGTGTAGTTCTTCTCGCCGAGGAGGCGGAACGCCTGTTCGTCGAGTTCGAGCTTGGTCAGCACGTTCTCGTGGCCAACACCGCGCCGAGGATCCTGGTTCACGATCTCGACGAGTTCGGCAATCGTGCGGGTACCATCGCCGACGACGTGGCCGGGCACGCGGCGTGCCGCGGCGACGAGTTCGCCGTTCACCACCAGCAGGCGATGGTCCTCACCGAGGATCATGCTTTCGACGACGACAGCGGAGCCTTCCTCGTCGGCGATCGCGTAGGCGGCCTCGACGCCCTCGTCGGTGGTGACGTTGACGGTCACGCCGCGGCCGTGGTTGCCGTCGAGCGGCTTCACGACGACCGGATAGCCGATGCGGCGGGCGGCCGAGATCGCTTCGTCGGCATCATAAACCAGCCGCTGCTGCGGCACCGGCAGGCCGAGATCCTGGAGGATCTTGTTGCAGACGTTCTTGTCCGAGGCGATCTCGACGGCGATGTGCGAGGTCATGCTCGTGAGCGCGGCCTCGATGCGCCGCTGGTACTTGCCCTGGCCGACCTGGATGAGGCTCGCGTCGTTCAGGCGGAACCACGGGATGTCACGGGCTTCGGCCGAACGGACAAGTTCCATCGCCGACGGACCGAGCGAGCGGCGCTGGGCGAAGCGGACGAAGCGCGCGATCTCGCCGTCGAAATCGTAGGCCTCGTCGTCGGACTCCCGCGGCGCCACCAGTTCGATGAGGATATCGCAGGCGAGGTCCCCGGCCTCCAGGCCGATCTCGTCGGATTCGTAGCCGAACAGCACCTCGACATCGTCTGAATCGGGAACCGGGATCGCCTGGGCGAACGCCGTCGGCGAACCCACCAGTCGCTGCAGGTTGAGCGCGACATGGGCGATGAGTTCGCCGAGACCGCAATCCTCCGCCGTGCGCGCGCGGTCGAGCCACAGGCTGCCATCGGGCAGCTTGTCGGTGGCGAGACCGGGCAGCAGCTTGGTCAGCGTCTCAAGAACGCTCTCGCCGTAGCTCGCGACGGAGGCTGTCGACCGGTGCCGAAGGTCCACCGTGAGGCGGATCAGCGGCAGCTTTGCATACACATTCGGGCCGACATAGGCGGAAGTCGAGACGATATCCATAAACGTTTTCCCCGAACCTGGACGAGAAGATCGTGTCTCTCGCCCGTGCCCTGATGAATCAGGGCTGGACTGTCATGAAGGTTTTGTCGTTGTGGTTTTTAGAGAACACGCGCGAGCGTGCGGACGATGACCGAGCCGTCGACGGCGCGTCTGGGAGGATGGCGCACCGTATAGGCTCGAAGAAGACGGATCTGTGCGATGCGAGCAAAGCTGCGCTTGGTAGTTCGAAAAACTGATCCGGCAATGTCCGGTGGCGGAAGATCATCCCGCGACCGCTGGCCCCGTCGGCAAATTCCCCAAGCAAACGCTCATTCCCGTCGAAAGGCATGCCCCTGAGCGGAGACTAGACCGGATTAAGACGGCCTAGCAATATGCCTGCGCGGGAAGCGGCAGGCTGTCCCGTCCCGCCCGGTGAAGCGGACACCCTTCCCCGCCTTTACGCCTGACAGAGAGGCCCGGTCCGATGACCGACATCGCCCCCAATCCCACGACCCGGACGGAAATCGAGCTGCCGGTCACCTCGCCCGGCACGCGCAGGGCCTTGACCGTGCTGCGCTTCGGCACCCCGGGCGCACGGCCGAAGGCCTATCTGCAGGCCGGGCTGCACGCCGACGAGTTCCCGGGCATGCTGACCCTGCGCCATCTCGCCGCGCGCCTCGGTGAAGCCGCCGCGCGCGGCGAAATCGTAGGAGAGATCGTGGTGGTGCCGGTGGCCAATCCGATCGGGCTCGGCCAGCAGATCAATGGCTTCCTGCTCGGGCGATACGACTTCGCGACCGCCGGCAACTACAACCGCGACTATCCGGACCTCGCCGCACTGATCGGGTCCTCGCTCGACGGCCAACTCGGCGACGATGAAGCATCCAACGTGGCGGCGATTCGCGCGGCGATGGCCGAGGCGCTGGCGGGCCTCACGCCAGCGACCGCCGTCGACGTGCTCCGCCACCACCTGCTGACGCTCGCGCACGATGCCGATTTCGTGCTCGACCTTCACGCCGACAACGAAGCGGCGCTGCACCTTTATGTCGGCACGCCGCTGTGGCCTTCGGCGCTCGACCTTGCGAGCGAGATCGACGCCCGGGCCGTCCTTCTCGCCGAGATTTCCGGCGGCAACCCGTTCGACGAGGCCTGCGGAGGTCTATGGTGGGCGCTCGCGAAGCGCTATCCCGGCCTGCCGATCCCGCCGGCCTGCCTGTCCGCCACCATCGAGCTGCGCTCCAACGACGACGTGGACGACCGGCTGGCGGAGGACGACGCCCGCGCGCTTTACCGCTTCCTGGAGCGGCGCGGCGTCATTTCCGGAAGCGGCGGCACGCTGCCGAAGCTTCTCTGCGAGGCGACGCCGCTCGAGGCGATGCAGCAGATCAAGTCGCCCGCCGCCGGCGTGGTTTGCTACCGCCGCCGCCTCGGCGAGTTCATCTACCTCGGTGAGATCGTCGCCGACGTCATCGACCCCCTCGGGGAATCGGTCCCCGTCGCAGCGGCGACCGACGGCGTGCTGTTCGCCCGCCACAGCCAGACCTATGCCTGGCCGGGCAAGGTGATCGGCAAAATCGCAGGCGCCGTGCCCCTGGCGGACCGAAAAGGCAAGCTGCTAACGGATTGAGCAGCAAAGAGGCGTGCAACGGCGCAAGGGGCGCGGGCAATGCTCGCCTCGTGCCTCGGAAAGCGGCGTCCGGTCTGCGATCGCGTGACGCGGCCACTCGGACGCGGTCGGCCCTAAAACTTGCCTTGGCGCGGCCGAGTCCCGATCAGCTGCACCAGGGTGAGGTCCGTGCAAGACAAAGCCGGCTTAAATTTCGCCCTGCGACCAGTCGCCCATCCTCGTCCGGGCGATCCTGTTCTATCGTTGGCATGGGGATTGCTGTTTATCGTCGCCGGTAGCCGGGGAAACACTGGGGCGGGCGGCGATGATTTCAGACGTCTACATACAATAATTCCAGACACTCGCCAGAGTTGGGGGCCCGTTCATGAGTTCGGTGGATTCGTTCGGCAGCAGCCTCTTCCGCTGCAAGCCTGTTCGCTCGCTGGTAGAGGAGTCGGACGGCAGTTCCGCCCACGGCGGCGCTCATCTGGAGCGCTCGATCGGGCTTTTCCAACTCGTCATGCTTGGCGTCGGCGCCACGATCGGCACCGGTATCTTCGTCGCGCTGACGGCCGCGGTTCCGGAGGCCGGACCGGGCGTCCTCGTCTCGTTCATGGTCGCGGGCATTACCGCGGCGCTGACGGCGCTCTGCTATGCCGAGATCGCCTCGACGATCCCCGTCTCCGGCTCGTCTTATTCCTACGCCTACGCCACGCTCGGCGAGTTCGTCGCCTTCGTGGTGGGCGCGTGCCTGCTGCTCGAATACGCGGTCTCGGCGTCCGCGATCGCGGTCGGCTGGGGGCAGTATCTGAACGAGCTGTTCCTCGACATCTTCGGCTGGCAGATGCCGGACGCCATCAGTCAGCCGCCCGGTGCCGGCGGCTATTTCAACCTGCCCGCGGTGATCCTGGTCACGATGTGCATGCTGCTGCTGCTGCGCGGCGCTCGCGAATCGACCACCATCAACGCGATCCTCGTGGTGGTGAAGCTCGGCGTGCTGGCGCTGTTCGTGGTGGTGGCGCTCACGGCCTTCAAGGCCGACAACCTCACGCCATTCACGCCGAAGGGCTGGCTCGGCGTCGGCGCTGCCGCTTCCACCATCTTCTTCTCCTATATCGGCATCGATGCGGTCTCGACGGCGGGCGAAGAGGTGAAGAACCCGGCGAAGACGCTACCGCTCGGCATCATCATCTCGCTGCTGCTGGTGACGGCCGCCTATGTGCTGGTCGCGTTCGCCGCCATCGGCGCGCAGCCCTGGACCGAGTTCGCCGGACAGGATGCCGGCCTCGCGGTCATCATGCGCAACGTCACCGGCTCGGACTGGCCGTCGCTGGTGCTTTGCGTGGGCGCCATCATTTCCATCTTCAGCGTGACGCTGGTGGTGATGTACGGCCAGACCCGCATCCTGTTCGCCATGAGCCGCGACGGCCTGTTGCCGAAGCTGTTCCAGAAGGTGAACCCACGGACAATGACGCCCACCTACAACACCTATATCGTGGCCGTCTTCATCGCCGTACTGGCCGCGATGATCCCGCTCGACGTGCTCGCCAATCTGACGAGCATGGGCACTCTGATTGCCTTCGCAGTGGTTTCGCTCGGTGTCATCATCCTGCGCCGCACGCGGCCGGATCTGCCGCGGGGCTTCCGCGTGCCGCTGTTCCCGGTGATTCCGATCATCAGCGTCTGTTTCTGCGTCTATCTGATCATCGAACTGCCCTGGGACACCTACGCCCTGTTTGCCGTGTGGCTCACGGGGGCGATGATCATCTATTTCGGCTATTCTCACCGGAATTCGGTGCTCGGCCGCAGCGGGCAATAAGGAGCAGACGATGACATATCTCGTCGGCTACGCGCCCGACCGAAGCGGCGGCGATGCCCTCGCCCTCGGACGCATGCTCGCCGCCAGCGGCGACGTTGACCTGACGGTGTGCATGGTGGTGCCGGAAACCTGGGGCTATCCCTCGCCGGCCAATGTCGAGGCGGAGTACAAGGCGTTTCTCGACGCCTATTCCGCCAAGGCCCTGAAGAAGGCCCGCGCCGCCCTCGGGCCGGACGTTCCGGCCACGTTCATCGCGCGGGCTGCAAGGACTGCGGCGCTCGGCCTTTCGCAAGTCGCCAACGACATCTCGGCAGAGTTCATCGTGCTCGGCTCGGCTCGGGACGGCCGCACCATGCGCTGCTCGCTCGGGTCCGTCGCCGCCGGAGTGCTCGCGCTGACCGACCGGCCGGTCGTCCTCGCACCGCGCACGTTCAAGCAGAACGCCGCGCAACGGCTGCGGCGCATTACCTGCGCCTATACCGACGACGGCGAGGGCCATCGTACTCTCGCCACGGCGGTCGATCTCAGCCTCAGGCACGGAGTGCCGCTGCGCCTCGTCACCTTCGTGGTGCGCGACAAGCAGATGTACCCGACCTCGGCCGGCTATGACGTGGAGAACATCGTCTCGAACGCCTGGCGCGTTCAGGCCGTCGAAGCGCAGCAGCGCGCGCTGGAGGATTTGCCCGACGGCATCGAGGCCTTCGCCACCATCGGCGACGGGCCCGACTGGAAGCGGGCCATCGCGGCGACCGGCTGGATCGAGGGCGAGGTTCTCGTCGCCGGCTCCCACCACATGGGAACGGTGTCGGGCTTCGTGTTCGGCACCGCGTTCACGCGGCTGCTGCGCTACGCGACGGTGCCGCTCGTCGCTGTACCCTGAGCGGGCCGGCATTCGAGACAATAGGCCGGAACGTGCGGACCCAAGCGAATGAAGGCAGGTCCGCGCGCGGCTACCTTCGTGCTAGCCGGCTGCGGCATCGCGGCGCGTTCCCGATGCGGTTACCGGCCGGACCGCAATATTCATGAGCACAGAATCCATCTGCGCGGTGAAAGACGGAGCTTTTCGCGTCTTCGGCATATTCCTCAACGCTTCGGTGCTTGAGCAGGATTAAAGCGCACGCGGGCGAGTTTCACTGATCGAGATGCCGTGCCTGCCGAGACCAACGAAGTTTCGGACCTTTCTCTGGCCTCGCGCCTTCGCCAAATCGCCAGCCCTTACCGCGCACCAACGCAATCTGTGGTCGCACTCTGGCAGATCGTCAGAACGGATCTGCCGGCGGCGAAAGAAGCGGCCTTTCAGGGCCTGCCGGCGGGCGCTCGCGCCGACGCGCGTCTGAGCAGGCGAGCATGACAGCCCCAACGACGGCATTTAACAGCGTTGAAAATTGTAACATCATCGAAATTAGACTTCCATAATTATATATTGATTGAAACCTCTAAATTCACACCAGAATTATGTAAGATTTTATCTTTTATTTATCCAGCAATATGGGCTCAATATATTATTTCTGATATGCTTTTTCCGTCATCAGATCGACATGCTAGCTATGTGAAATTTCCGGCAATGATGTAATCACCCCACCTTGCCGCGTTTATAGGCATGCGCTTAAATTGGACGATTACAAGCAGTCGAAAGGCGTGTCTGATGTCGTCTGCCGCATCCATCGTCCACGTGCCGCCTGCGTCAAGCGAAGTCGAACATGCGGGGGCGGGCATACAGCCGGCAGCGCCGGGTAAGACGCTCGCGCGGAGGCTCGGTTCGCTGTCGATCCGCACACGGATTGCCGCTCTCTCTATTCTCTGGTTTGTCGGGCTCGTGGTGGTAGTCGGAAGCTACATGGTCGGCGAGCAGGAGATCGCACGCGCGGTCGCAGACGATGCTGCCTACAGCACGGTCGCCCGCTCCGCGCTGGTGATGGGCCGATCGACGGCCGGCACGATCGCCGCGGTCAGGGCCTATCTCGCGGATCCGAGCCAGGAAGCAGCCGCGGCGGCGCAGGCGCGGTTCGCGGAGATCAACACCGCGGTGGCCGCCCTGCGCGCCAACCTCGCCGCCGTCGGCGATGCCGGCCAGGAGGTCGAGACGCTCGCGAAGATGATCGCGACCGCGGGACCGCTGTTCGGCGAGCTGGTGCAGAAGGACAAGGAAATCGGCTTCGATGGCCAGAGCGGCCTCTGGGGGCAGATGGACGCCGCCTCGGCCGCGCTCGCGAAGGACGTCAAGAAAGTTCCGGGCGGCCTGTTCGGCCCGGATGGCATCAAGGTCGGCGCCGCTCTTGCGCAAATGGATTTGGCCCGCGCCCAGTACGCCCTGACCTTCAACGACATCAGCAGCGGCAATTTCGTCGCGGCCTCGAGCCGGCTGACCCGCGCCGTCGACCGCATCGACATGGACGAGGCCATCAAGAACAGCCTCAAGACCTCGACCGAAGCCTACGGCAAGGCATTCGAGGATTATTCGAAGCTCGTCGCCACGCGGATGCCGCTCGTCGAAACCGTGCTGCTCACCTTCGATGTCGCCGACCCCTCCGCCAACGCGATTCTGGAGCGTGCTCGCGCGGGCGCGGATTTGGCGCGGGCACGGCTCGCCGAGGTGCGCTCCTGGATCACGGTCGCGCTTGCCGTCTGCATCGTCGCGATCGTCGCCGGCGGCGCCGCGTGCTCGTTCCTGATCTCGACCGGCATCACCCGTCCACTCGGCCGGCTTCGCGGCGCGATGGCCGCGCTTGCCGCTGGCCAGCTCGCCCCGGTGCCGGAGACCGAACGGGGCGACGAACTCGGCGAGATGGCGCGCGCGGTCGCCGTGTTTCGCGACAACGAGGCGAGCCGCCGCGAACTCGAGGCCTCGCAGGCAGAGGAGAGCGCCGCAAAGGCCGAGCGACAGGCGGAGATCGATCGGCTGATCGGCGAGTTCCGCGCCGGTGCCACCGCCCTGATCGCCTCGGTCGGCAACACGATGACGGAGATGCGAACCACCGCTGAGGCGCTCGGCCGCGTTGCCGTGGAAACCGAGGGCAAGACCCGCACCGTCGCGGACGCATCCGAGGAGGCCTCTCACAACGTCAACACCGTCGCCAGCGCGACGGAGGAACTGGTCGCCTCCATCGAGGAGATCGCGACCCAGGTCTCACGCACGACGGAGGTCGTCGAAGCGGCCACGGAGGGGGCTCAGGAGACCGACGCCACGATCGGCCGGCTGGCGGAATCCGCCTCGCGCATCGGCGACGTCGTCAGCCTGATCCAGGCGATCGCCGGTCAGACCAACCTTCTCGCTCTCAATGCGACCATCGAGGCCGCCCGGGCGGGCGAGGCGGGCAAGGGCTTCGCCGTTGTGGCGAGCGAGGTGAAGCAACTCGCCGGCCAGACGGCCAAGGCGACTGAGGAGATCGCCCGGCAGGTGGCCGAGATCCAGCGCGAGACGGCCGACGCCGTCGCCGCGATCTCGGCGATCTCCGAGCGGATTCACGAGGTGCAGCGTTTCTCTGCCGCCGTCAGCGCCACCATGGAGCAGCAGCGCGCGGCGACGGCGGAAATCAGCACCAATGTACTGAGGGCATCGGAAGGCACGGTGCTCGTCTCGGACGGGGTGGCGGGTGTCGCGAACTCCGTCTCGGAAACCCGTCGCTCGGCGACCGACGTCGAACGCGCGTCGGGCCACGTCGACCAGCGCACCGCCGATCTCGGCCGCACCATCGAGGATTTCCTGCTTCGGGTCGCCGCCGCCTGAGCACGCGCGGCGCCCGTTCGATCGGGACTCGCCGTTCGATCGGGACTCGCACTGAGGCGCCTGAACGCCCCTGCCCTTGCCCATCTCGCGCGTCCCGCCGCGGTTCTACGACCGGGCGGGACGGCAACGTCCGGGGCTCCGTGATCGGCCCTCTCAGGCCGCAGCGGGCATGTCTTCCTCATCCTCGTCCGGCACAACGGCATCGATGTCCTCGCCTTCCCACTTGGCGACGACAGCCGTGGCGATGCCGTTGCCGAGCACGTTGGTCGCCGAGCGGCCCATATCGAGGAACTGGTCGACGCCGAGCACCAAAAGCAGGCCAGCGGTGGGCAGGTTGAACATCTGCAGCGTGGCCGCGACCACCACCAGCGAGGCCCGCGGCACGCCCGCCATCCCCTTGCTCGTCACCATCAGCACCAGCAGCATGACGATCTGCTGCTCGATCGGGATCTCGATGCCATAGGCCTGGGCGATGAACAGCGTCGCGAAGGTCGAGTACATCATCGACCCGTCGAGGTTGAACGAATAGCCGAGCGGCAGCACGAAGGAGATGATCTTCTCGCTCACCGGCACCTTCTTGAGCTGCCGGATCATCGCGGGGTAGGCCGCCTCGCTGGACGCTGTGGTGAAGGCGAGCACGAACGGGGCCCGCACCAGCGCGGCGACCCGAAGGGCCGTCTTGCCGATCAGCGCGTAGCCGACGGCGAACATCAGCACCCACAGGATCACGAGGCTGAAATAGAAGCTCGCCATATAGCGGCCGTAGGTGACGAGGATACCCGGGCCATGCTCGGTGATGGTGGCGGCCATGGCCGCGAACACGGCGATCGGCGCCAGTGCCATCACATAGCCCGTCACCTTCAGGACGACATGCGAGGCTTCCTCGATCATCAGCACGAGGCCGCGCGCCTTCGGGCCGAGCGAAGCCGCGGCGAGCCCGAACAGCACCGAGAACACCACGATCTGGAGGATCTCGTTCTCCGCCATCGCGCCAACCGCGCTCTGCGGGATCATGTGGTTGATAAAGTCGGCAAAGCTGAACGAGGTCGTCTGAACCCCGCTCTTGGCATCCATTGCCGGCAGCGGCAGCCCGAGATCGGCGCCGGGCCGCAGGATGTTGACCATCACCATGCCGATGGTGAGCGACACCAGCGAGGCCGAGACAAACCACAGCATCGCCTTGCCGCCGACGCGGCCGATCGTCTTCATGTCGCCCATGTGGGCGACGCCGCACACCAGCGTCGTGAAAACCAGCGGCCCGATGATCATCTTGATGAGGCGAAGGAAGATCGTCGTCACCAGGGAAATGTGGTCGGCGATTTCGGCGGCGGTCTGCGGATCCGGCCAGAGCTTGTGATTTGCATATCCGACGGCGATGCCGAGGATCATGGCCACGACGATATAGAACGTCAGCCGGTGCTTACCCATTTTGAACCGCTCTTCTCTGGTACATACGCTTGTTTTTGCCCGGCCCGGCGACGGCGGCCCGGGAATCGGGAACACCGCACCCCGAACGATATCCGGCGGCGTCATTGAAACTCGCATCTCCGGCGAATTGCGTCGAGATTGTGATATGGGCAGATCGTCACAGATCTGCGCAGAGAAAGAGCATGGCGCGAAAGTGTATGCGACCGCGCGTTCTCCGCAGGCAAGGTTGTTCGCACACAAGCGACGCCGGAACGACGTATCACCCGCGCCGTTGATTTTCCCACGAGCCCGCGCACGATCGGGTGGACGAACCTGTTTCTCGTTGGCGGCGCGGTACGCTGGATGGAACCGGGGAAGCCGGACGCGGTCGCGTCATAGCAGGTCGTGATCCGGCTTGAGCAGGTGATCGCGCCGAAGACGTATTCGATGCGACTGCAATCGGCGAATCCATCAGCTCGGAAAGCACTCTAGGAGCTGGTTCGCGGGCCGAACTTGCGGTGTCGGCCGCCGCGGTTTGCGGGCCGATCGGTTCGGTCAGCACCGCGGCGGTCACAGGCTCGCGCAGATGACCGCAAGACGGCGATCATCCGCTGCCAGCCCCCGCCGTGCCGGCATCTCGGGTCACAAAACTCCCTTCCGTGCCATTTCCCGCAATTCAGCCTCGCTCGCCACGACCGAGATCCCTCCAATTCGGTGGATGTTTGGTTCCATCCCAGTGCATTTCAGCGCTTGTTTGAAATGAATCTAAAAAATACTGTTCCGCCATGATCTAACAAGCATAAATATCCAATAAATCATGGCGAAATTCTCTAATTAATACCCCGGATCAATAAGATGTACATAGTAGTCGATGACGAATGTCGAGTGATGACGAACATCTGCTCCGATCTGAAATCTTCCGGGGCCGATATCGCAAAATTCAGCGGACACGACCTGACGCGATGGCTCGATGAGCCGGCAGCAGACGAAATCGCCTCGGTGCGGGGCTTCGTCGTCTCGGGTGTGGCGGTGTGTGACGACGACCTGCGGCGCATCAGGATGGCGAGCTGGGCGCCGGTCTTGACCGTTGTGGTTCGCAAGGACCTCAAACAGACGCTGCGCTGGCTCTCGGCCGGGGCCGACGACGTGCTGCCGCTCCCGACGCATGGGCGGGAGATCGTCGCCCGCATCGATGCGGTCTGGCGCCGCTCGCAAGGGGAGGAGAAAGGCGTCCGCAAGGGAAGGCTCACGGTCTTTGCCGACGGCAGTGATCCGCAGATCGACGGCGAGACGTTCTGCCTGCCGCGGCGAGAGCGCAACATTCTCGAATATCTCGTTGCGAACGCCGGCCGGCGAATGAGCAAGCGCCAGGTCTTCGAGGCGCTGTACGGCCCGCTCGCCACCGGCGTCGACGACTATGTCATCGAGTCGCACGTGAGCAAGCTGCGCCGTCGCCTGCGCCAGCGCCTCGGTCACGACGTCATCGACTGTAGACGCCGCCTCGGATACTGCTTCGTAGGCTGACGTTCGACGGACAGCTTTGGCCGGTCAGCCGAGCCGGACACCCATGCGCGACGCTTGACGCTCGAGGAAGGCATCCATCTTCCGGCGCCCTTCCTCGGTAAGCTGCACCAGGATGCGGCGGCGATCGTTCGCATCCGGCGTCCGCTCGACGAGATTGGCCGTCTGCAGGTCCTCAAGACGGCGCATCGCGGTCGTCGTCGGTACGCCGGCGGCGATGCACAAGCTCGTCACGGAGATCTGCCGTCCCGTGGCCTCCGAAAGGGCGAGATCGAGCAGCATGTCCCAGGCGGGATCGGAGAATAGGTCGCCCTTGAACAGGGCCTGGCGGTCGGCGCGGGCGGCGACGAGCGCCTCGAGATATTTCGGCCGGCTCTGCACCGGCGCGGCGCCCGGCGCCGCGTCCTCGATGATCGAGAAGGCACGCCGAACCGCGAGAGCGACCTCCTCGGGCGTCAAGGGCTTCTGCAGGAAGTCGACTGCATGCAGGCGCAGCGCCGCGACGGCCCGGTCGAGCGCGGCGCGGCCGGAAATAACGATCGCGGCGAGGGGCCGCGCCCTGCGACGGACGGCAAGCTTCTGCAGCAACTCGATGCCATCGATCTGCGGCATCTGTACGTCGGTGACGACGACATCGAGGCTCGGGAAACGCTGCACCAGCTCAAGCGCTTCCGCGGCGCTGCCGGCGGTCCTGCACGGCAGGCCAAGGGCCGCCAATCCCTCGCTGAGCTCCTCCAGCACCAGAGGCTCGTCGTCCACCAGAAGCAGGCGCGGCTCATTCACCGGCGTCGGCTGTCCCAATCTTCGTCCCCCGCCGCTTCGCGGCCGTCGCAATAGCGTCGCCGCAGCTGCTCGAATTCTAGGCCGAGTGCCAGCATATCGTCCAGCGGTCGCTTCGGCGAGATCAGGAAACCCTGCACGTAGTCCACGCTATGCGCACGGACGAGCGCTAGATCCACGTCCTCTTCGACGCCTTCTGCGACAACGGCGACCCCTAGACGGCGGCCGAGCGCGGCGAGGGAGGCGAAGATCTCCCGCGCCTTCCCCCACGTGCGGGCCTGCCGCAAGATCTCGATGTCGATCTTGATTTCCGAGACGGGAAGGTTGGCGAGTTGCAGCAGGCCGCTCTGGCGGCGGCCGACATCGTCGAGGGAAAGCCCGAAGCCCGCGAGGCGCAGCTGCGCCAGCGCCGCGAGCGCGGCGGTGGACGAATCGTAGACTGCGTCCTCGATGAGTTCGAACGTCACGTCGGCGGGACGAAGGCCGCCGGCGCGGGTGACACGCTCGAGAGTGCCGACCGCGTCGGGCGCGAGCAGGACCTCCACGGGTAGGTTGACGCTCACCGGCCCCTGCCAGCCGAGATGCCGCCAACGGACGCAACCGCCCACCGCCTGCTCCAGGACCGAAAGGGTGAGGCGGACGAGAAGCTCGGTGGAGGCCGCGGCGGCGGCGACGATGTCCTGCGGCCGCACCGGGTCCAATCCCGGCAGAGTTCCGGCAAGCAGCGCCTCCGCACCTGCGAACACCAGTGTGCGGGCGCACATCTTCGGCTGGAAGGCGATCGGAATGCCGCCCGCATCGAGCGCCGCGACGAGAGCGCCACGGACCGCATCCGGATCGCTCGTCCGGATGTCGCGCGGCGCAGCGTCAAGCCCGCGCCGCGCGACACTGCGGGCAAGCGCATCGGGATCGACGGGCTTTCCGTAGGCGCCGAGCACAGTGAGCCCCAGACGTTCGGCGACGGTGGTCGCCGCCTTCAGCACGGATTCGCCGTGGCCGCTCAGCAGCAGGACGTCTGGAACGACCGCGCGGTCCCGGAGTCCGTGCAGAATCTTGAGCCCATCGGTCTCGACGAGATGCAGGTCGAGGATCAGGACATCGAAGGCGCTTTGCGGCCGCTGATCAAGTGCGTCGACGCCCGCGCTCGTCGCGACCTGATGCCCGAACCCCTCGAGGAAGGCTGCAAGCTCCTTGCGGATCATGGGATCGTCTTCGATGATGAGGATCGAGCGTTCGGCGCCGGCTGGCGGCGACGGCGGGATCGCCGAAGCCCGCAGCCGGCTGGCGAGATCCTCGGCCATGACGAAGGGATCGGCCGGCTTGCGGTAGAGCAAGTCGGCGCCGAAGGCGGCTGCGGTCGTGCCTTCGAGCGCGTGCCCGGTCATCACAGCGACCACGGCCGGCTGTTTCTCGGGCGGCAACGAGCGCACCACCGCGAGCAGCGTTTCGCCGCCGCCGCCCGGCATGTGCAGGTCCGTGACGAGGCAAGACGGCGCCAGCCCCCCGCTGAGCAGCCGCTCCGCCGCCAGTCCATCGGCGCACGTCCGCACGCTCCAGCCAAGCGAGGTGAAGAACTCGGCGATCTCCTCGGCGAGCGCCGGCTCGTCGTCGCACAGCAGCATCGAGTGGCCCGTCATGCAACCATGCCCCGTCGGTTGGTGTCTCCGGCGACGGGCAGCACGATGGTGAAGCGGGCGCCCGCGCCGAGATTCGCAGCATCGATGGTGCCTTGCATGTCGCGTACGACAGTGCGCGACAGCGCGAGCCCGAGGCCGGTGCCCTTGTCGGCGGGCTTCGTCGTGGTGAACGGGTCGAACAGCCGGTCCATGATATCGGCGCGGATACCGCCGGCGTTGTCGTCGACGGTAACGGTGATTTGGTCCGCGTGTGTCGTGGCGGCAATGCGAGCGAGCGGTTTCGTCTCGCGCCCGTCGAGTTCGACGAGCGCATCGCGGGAGTTGACGAGCAGGTTGACGATCACCTGCTCGAACATCGTCTGTTCGCCACGGACGAGCAGATCGGGCGGAAGATCCACGGCGATCTCCAGTCGGATGCCGGCGAGGCGATACTGCTCGGCGACGAAGCCGATCGCGTTGAGGATCGCCGCCCGAAGGGCGAACGGCACGGCGTGCTGGGCGGGCATACGGCCATGGCGGCGGACCTGGTCGGTGATGCGGCGAGCACGCTCCACCTGCTCGGCGATACGGTTGAGCTTGGCAACCACGGCGGCGGGCTCCGCCCCGCCGGTGACGAGCCGCAAGGCGTTCGCCGCCGCCATGTTGATGACGGCGAGGGGCTGGTTCAGCTCGTGGGCGATGGCAGAGGCCATCTCGCCAAGAGTCGCGAGCTTGGCCGCCTGCATGACTTGCAGCTCCGCGTCGCGGATCTTGGTCGTGTCTGCGAGCGCCAGCATGACGCGGTTGCGGCCCTCCCAGGAAATCTCGCGTGCTGCCCCGCGCAGCGAGGCGACTTCGCCTTTCGGCAATGTCACGGCTGCGGAAATCGCCCCCCACGGCACCTCGCCTCTCGCCGACATCTGCTCCTTGCACGCGGTGATGAACTGAGCCCAGGCGAAATGCTCGATGCAACCGTCGACCAGTTCGGCAGCAGCGGGGTTGACGTAGGAGACCCTGTCGTCGGCCGGGTCGAAGATGACGATCACCGCCGGCATTGCGTCGAGGGCTGCCCGGAGGCTGCGCCGCGTCACCGATTCCTCGGCACGCGCCGCGAGCGCCTCGCGCAAGTGCCGCCGGTCGCGGGCAGCCTGGACAAGCAGAATGCTGACGAGGGCGCTGCCGCAAAGAAATATGAGGACGATCGGAACGACCACCGTAGTCGTCGAAAGCTCCCGCTCCCGGGCGTAGAGTTCCTCGTTGTACGCGACGGAGGTCATCAGGAGCTTCTGCAGCAGGACGCCGAGCGGCACGAGATCGTTCACCCAGGTCCGCAGCGTCGATGCCGTCCCGGCGTCGCCGGGCGCGATTCCTTCGGCAGCGGCGAGCAGGGCGTCGAGGCGCGCCTCGAACGCCTGCAGCGTTGGAACGTAGCTCTCGATGTCCGGCAGCATGCGTCCCTCCTCCGATTCGTAGAGGATCGCAAGGCGCGAACTCAGCAGCTCCAGTCGCAGCACAACCTGCTGCAGCGCTTCCGGCTTGGAATCATGAGACGCATGCTCCAGCGCCGCCATCGCCTTCACGTACTCAAGCTGAGCCTGGTAGGCGACCCAGCCGGAGGTACGCACCGTCACCGCGAGCAACGCGCGCTGCTGGATGAGGGATGAATAGAGCATCATGGTCGCGGCAAAAAGCCCGACGGTTACGGCCAACAATGACGCGAAAATGACGCGGCTACCCAGTCGCACCGATCTATTCCACAATGAATAGAATGGATTTGATCTGCCATACCATTCTAGCATGATAGATCTGCTGGTCTAATTTCGAGAAATCGTGGATCGGATAGATCGCCCAGAATGGCCCCTTGTCGCGTATGCGCATCAGCGCGCCATTGTGGCGAGAGGCGATGACGATACCGTAGGCCTTCCAGTCGGCGGCCGGAACGGTCGCCGAGTAGTCGTTGAGGGCAACGAGGCGCGCCTCCCGTACCGGCCGCCCGCCGCGCTCGGCGAGCGCCGACAGCAGCACCCCGGTGAAGGTCTGCACGCCGCTCGTCCATGGCGTCTCGGTTTGAACGGTCGTCTGTGGCAGCGCTTCGAACGCCGCCATGTCGAGGGTCTCCGACTGGAGCAACTGCCCGTCGGCCGTGGCCCATTCGAGCGTGATCTCCTGCGATGAGGCGTTGGCCGTCCAGGCGAAGACGATGGCGAACAGGCAAGCGAGCCTGATGATGAACGTCAAGGCACCGACCTCCGGTTTCAGGTGCCTTCGCCGGGTCGGCGCGCACCATCGAACGACGCGCGGGACAGATGTCGACCACCTCGCCGTCGCGCGGCGGCCGGTGGCGTAGACTGGGCGCAGACGTCGACAAACGTAGAGGATTTGCATGCCGTAGCCGGGGGAGTTGCTTCCGGTTCGAAGGGTATCTCCCGCCGATCTGCTCCAAAATGGATGGAATCGGCTCTTTTGCAGCCGCGCCATGCCACCTCCGAGATGCGGCGCTGCGCGTAGCCGTAAGCGTTCCCGACGCGCGCAGGACATTTCCGCATCCAAATTGGAATGGATCCAAATTGACCGGTGCGAAACGACGTCTCATGTGTTTTTCCGGCGACCGAGACGCGAGGTGAATTCGGACAGGGTAACGCTCCGCCCGCCCCCCGGACAAGGTCGATGCGCAGAGTTGGCCGAGGAGCTTCGCCATGGACCTGATCGTCACGCCTTTGAACATGATAGAGAAAACCCCCTCTTCGACATCCAGCGCCGAAGATATGATGCCCCATTCCAGAATTTCCTCGTTTTATAGTCAACAAATTTTCATTAGTAATAAGGTATTGCACCGTTAGTATTATTTCACTTTCTGTATTGTATTCGTTTCTATACGATTATAATACAAAGAGCTTCGCGACTTTTATGAATATAGGGATGTCTATATAATGCGCTTCACGGTGAAGAGATTGTTGATTTCCGCCGTAGTTCTGTTGCTGGCCGCGACTGGAGGTCTGGCGTGGGCTGCGCTGCACGGCACGGCGCGTCTGGCTGACGACACCAACGAGATCGCCGAGAACTGGCTCCCGAGCGTCAAGGCTGTGACAGAGCTTGAGGTCGCGATCTCCGCGATGCGTATCGCGGAGGGCGCCCACGTCATGTCGACCTCGATCGAAGAGATGGCGCGGGCGGAGAAGGACATGGATGCTGCCGCCGCCCGCGTCGCGTCCGTTCGCGCCAAGTACGAGCGCCTCATCTCCTCCGATTTCGAGCGCCAGACCTACGAGCGGTTGAGCCAGCAGTGGCAGGCCTACATTGATCGCCGCGCCGCGCTCGTCGATCTGTCACGCGCCAATCAGAATGATGCGGCCGCGGCGTTGTTCCGGACCGAGCTGCGCGCCACCTTCGACGAGGCGATGGCGACAGCCGAGAGCCTCGTTGCACTCAACGACAAGAGCGCCGCCGCCGCGCGGGAACAGAGCGTCGTGACGGCATCGTCGGTGCAGGCGATTACGGTCATCGCGACTTGCGTAGTGGCGCTTCTTGGCCTCGGCACCCTTGCCTACATCATTGTCGGCGTAACGACCCCGATCTCCCGGCTGACCTCCGCCATGACGGACGTTGCCGGCGGCAACCTCGCCCGTGAGATCCCATATGACGGACGCCGCAACGAGATCGGCGACATGGCCGGCGCCCTCGCGGTGTTCCGCGACAACCTCGCCGAGACGGAGCGGCTGCGTCAGGAGCGGGCGGAAGCGGAGCGCGCCGCCGCGGCGCAGCGCAAGGCGGAGATGAACGAACTTGCCGAGCGCTTCGAGGCGGCGGTCGGCGGCATCGTCGAGATGGTATCGTCGGCGTCCACCGAACTGCAGGCGGCCGCCCAGAACCTCACCGCGACCGCCGAGCAGACCACGGCCCAGGCGGCGGCGGTCGCCGCGGCCGCCGAGGAAGCGGCGGTCAACGTGCAGACGGTCGCCGCGGCGATCGAGGAGCTGTCGGCCTCGGCGAGCGAGATCGGCGAGCAGGTATCGCAGTCGACCGCCATCGCCGGCCGCGCCGTCGGCGAGGCCGACCAGACCAACGCGCGGATGGGCAACCTGCGCGTCGACGCCGAGAAGGTCGGAGCCGTCGTCGGCATGATCGGCGACATCGCCGCCCAGACGAACCTCCTCGCCCTCAACGCGACGATCGAATCGGCGCGCGCCGGCGAGGCAGGCAGAGGCTTCGCGGTGGTCGCCCAGGAGGTGAAGAGCCTCGCCGAGCAGACGGCGAAGGCAACCGCCGAGATCTCCGCCCAGATCGGCGGCATGCAGGGCTCGACGACCGAGGCGGTGACCGCGATCTCAAGCATCGGGCGCACCATCGGCGACATCAGCGGCATTGCAGCGGCAATCGTCGCAGCGGTGGAGGAACAGGGCGCGACCACGGCCGAGGTCGCGCGCAACGTCCAGCAGGCGGCGCTCGGAGCCAGCGAGGTGACCGCCAACATCGCCGGCGTCAGCCAGGCGGCCGAGGTGTCGGCGGCGGCGGCGACGCAGGTGCTGTCCTCGGCGAGCGAACTCTCCCGCCAGTCTGAGACCCTGCGCGCCGAGGTTCGCAAATTCGTAGACTCCGTCCGCGCAGCATGACCTGGATCGGCGCCCGCCGCGACCTTGCGGTCGGCGCCAGCAGGCCGTGACGCGATCTGTCCTGCGTTCGCGTCGCGGCCGTGCAGTCTCATTCCGTCCGCCGACGATATTGTCGGCGGACGGAGTTCCACTTGCCCCCCTCGTCTTGCCCGCCTCTTCTTGCCTACCTCGTCAGGCGGATGACGCCACGGCGAGCCGGTTGACCTGCAGGATCGCGTCAAGCACGCTGCGATGATCGGCTGGAGGGCGTCCGCCCTGCCCGACGATCTCAAGCAGGACATCCGATCGAAGGGTTGCCCGGATGCTGGACCTCGACCTGTTGCGCAGCTTCGTGTCCGTCGCGGATACCGGCGGCTTCACGCGGGCAGGCGAGCGGGTCCACCGCACGCAGTCGACCGTCAGCCAGCAGATCAAGCGCCTGGAGGACGATCTCGGCCGGCAGCTTTTCCTCCGCGACGGCCGCACCGTGCAATTGACGGAGGAAGGCGAGCGGTTGCTCGGCTATGCCCGCCGCATCCTGGAATTGGCCGGAGAGGCCCGCGCCGCGCTCGCCAGCGACCCGCCGCCCCCTGTGGTGCGGCTCGGCATTCCCGACGACTTCTCCATCACGCCCCTGACCGAGACCGTCGCCGCCTTCGCCCGCAGCCGGCCGGACTGCCGACTGGAAGTGCGGTGCGGGTTATCGGTTCAGCTCACGGCGGCGCTGGAACGCGGCGAACTTGATGTGGCGCTGATCAAGCGCAAGCCGGGTGCCGGCACCGCGTTCGCGGCCTGGCCGGAACACCTGGTGTGGATCGCGAGCCGTCTGCACGATGCGCCGGCGACGCTCGATCCGGTGCCGCTGGTGGCGTTTCCCCAAGGCTGCATCTACCGCGACCGGATGATCCGCGCGCTCGAGGCCGCTGGACGCCGCTGGACGGTCGCCTATGAAAGCCCAAACCTGCTCGGCATCCAGGCAGCCATCGCCGGTGGGCTCGGCGTCGCGTTGCTCGACCGCCGCGTGCTGACGTCCGACCATCGCGTGCTCGACGGTCGCGACGGCTTCCCACCGGTGGAGCCGGCCGAGCTGGCGCTGATGATTGCGCCCGGCGCGGGACAGCCCGCGATGCGGCTCGCGGAGACGCTCGCCGGCTTCTGCGGCAGCGCGATACCCGCCGCCGCCTGAGCGGGCCGAGCGCGGCACGCGGACGAACGTCATCGTCCGCCGTATCGGCAGATCGCATCGAAACCGCCGCCGGCCGCAATGCGATGGGTGACAGCGCGCAGCCGAGCGATTATGCCTCGGCCCGCACCTTGTTCCGACGGCGGCTCCGCTAGCCGACCCTGGAACACCCGCCTGCAAACGCCGAGGAATTCCGCCCATGTCCATCAAGCGCATCGAGACCGGCCGCCGCATGAGCCAGGCCGTCGTCTATAACGGCGTCGCCTATCTCGCCGGCCAGGTCGCGAGCGAAGCCGCCGCCGGCAAGAGCGTGACCGAGCAGACCGCTTCGGTGCTCGCCAGCATCGACGCGCAGCTCGCAGCTGCCGGCACCGACAAGACCCGCATCCTGTCGGCCACCATCTATCTGGCCGATATCGGCACCTTCGCCGAGATGAACGCCGTGTGGGACGCCTGGGTGCCGGAGGGCAACGCCCCGGCCCGCGCCACCGTCGAGGCGAAGCTCGCCGCGCCGGCCTTCACCGTCGAGATCGCCGTCATCGCGGCCGTCTGACGAGACCGCCCCGGCTCCCCGCCGGGGCGTTTTCTCCCTGCCTCTCCGGGCAACACGGCGGCCGGGCTCGCAACCGCGGCCGCCCCGTGGTAGAGGCCGGTGCGATGACAACCTGAAGCGGACGTGGCGAAACCGGTAGACGCAGCAGACTTTGAATTGGAGTGCCCGCGGGGAAATCCGCGGCGTAGAACCGCCCAAATTCGGGGAACGCTAAAGGCGCACGCGCCCAGGCCAATCCCGAGCCAAGCCCGATCCGCCCGGCATATGCCCCGGCTCGATCCGGGAAGGTGTAGAGACTAGACGGGCGGCGCCTACCGCCGGTGCTCCATGCGCCGGCCATGGTGAAGGGATAGTCCAGACCACGAACGCCGGCAGCAGCCGGCGGCGGCGAAAGCCGAAGTGGCAAGAAAATCTGCTTCTCGAAAGGGAGTGCGGGTTCGAGCCCCGCCGTCCGCACCAGGATTTTTCCGTCAGATGAAGGCGTTCCCCTCGATCGACCATACTCTGGGGCGCGGCACGCCTTCCCGCCGCCACCTCCGGGATCGGTTGCACGGCGGGTCCTTTTCAAAAATGCCGACCGCCCACGTCGCGCCGCGCCAAGGCACCCGCGAGACACAGTGTGCACTTTGCTCCGCACTAAACACATGGCTGCATTGTCGGCTTTGGCATGGTGCTCCTTGCTGCACCGCGATATACAGGATGTGCCCTCTTTGGGCGTTTCCTCCCAGACTTAAGACCGCGCGCTCGTTCGCTGCGGTCTTTTTTTTGCCTGACTGATGGCCGGATTCGCCGGAATGGCTCAGCTTGCCGCGCTCGACGACGCGCGTCCCCTTCCCGGCCGCGCTTGACCGTCAGTTCGTCTTTCGCTGCTCCGCACAAATCACATGGCTGCATTGCCGCATTCGGCATGGCACTCCTTGCTGCACCGCGATATACAGGATGTGCCCTCTTTGGGCGTTTCCTCCCAGACTTAAGACCGCGCGCTCGTTCGCTGCGGTCTTTTTTTTTGCCTCATCGACTGCGGAAATCGGACACTCGACGCGGCGCGCGAACCTGCGCCGCCGGCCGATCTCGCCCTCGCGCGATGGAATCGCCCTATCGCTCGTCGTCGGCCACATCCACCGCCTGAGTCTCCACCGCGCTCCCGGCGTCCACAGTGACCGTCGCAGTGAGCCCTGCCGCGAGCGTGATGGACGGCGGCACATCGTCCAGCGCGATGCGGACGGGAACGCGCTGCGCGAGGCGAACCCAGGTGAACACCGGGTTGACGGTGGCCAGCCCCGACGCGTCGGCCTGCGCGTTCGGAACGGTGATGCCGCGGCCAATGCCCTCGACCCGGCCCTTCAGCGTTTCAGGATAGGCCATCAGCGACACAGTGGCGGGCTGCCCGATCCGGATCGTGCGAAGCGCCGTTTCCTCGAAATAGCCGTCGACCCAGAAGCTGTTCGAATCGACGACCGACAGCGCGCTCTGCCCGGATCGGGCATAGTCTCCGGGCTGGATGAGCAGGTTGGTGACGTAGCCGTCGACCGGCGAGACGATCCGGGTTCGGCTGAGATTAAGCGCCGCCTGATCGCTTGTCGCCACGGCCTGCCGATACACCGCCCCCGCCATATCCGCCGCAGCGGCGAAAGTCTGCTGTTCCTCCTTCGAGACGGCGACGGAGGTCAGCTCGGCGCGGCGCTGCGCCTGCAATTGCTTGTTGTCGAAATCGGCCTTGGCGCGCGCAACCGCCGCTTCGGCGTCGGCAAGCGCATTCTGATAGTCGGCAGGCTCGATCTCCATCAGGAGATCGCCCTTGTGCACGAACTGGTCGGCCTTCACCGCGAGGTCCACGATCCGGCCCGAGACCTGCGGCGTCACGGTCACCACATAGGCCCGAACCGTCCCGTCGCGGGTCCACGGCGTCGCCATGTAAGCCTGCCACATCTTCCAGCCGAGGAAGCCGGCGATGCCGAGCGCGACCAGCGTGAAAACAAAGGGAAGAAGCCCGCGCAGGCGGGAGGCCCGGCTTCCGGAAGCTTCGACGGCGCTCATAGGCGACCTCCAGCGGCGAGGACGATGAGGGAGAGAACAATGATGTAGATGCAGAGGTTGAACAGGCCGGGATGCCAGACCTTCCGGGCGATGCCGTAGCGATTGGCGACCATCCTGAGGGGAATGGTGACGAACCAGGCGATCACCATCATCACCATGAACGGTGCGACGTAGACGCCGAACAGGTTGATTTCCGTGTACATGCGCCCTGCCCTCTCAAGCCGCGGCCGGGAACAGGACACGCCAGGGCGTAGCCCGCGCCGAAAGCAGATCGGCGTGGCGATCGAGCGCGTCGAGGATGACGGCGACCTGTGCGCGGACGTGAACGGGGCGTGATGGTCCTGTTTCGGCAGACCGGTGCTGGGCTTCCGCCGCCGCATGGCTGAGGGCCGTGAATGCCTTGCCGGCGGCCGTCAGACGTGCCGCGGCAAGATGGTGGAGCGCCTCCGTCAGCAGACGCCGCCCGGCATCGCTGGCCACGTTGCGCCGGAGATAGATCACGGCCTGCCCGAGGGCGAGGATCGTCATCATGTTTCCCGCCTCCTCCATGACCGCCTGGGGCGAGAGCGCCTCGATGCGCCGCCCCATCAGCACGTTCCAGTGATGGAGTTCGGATGGTCTCGAGACGGGTGCGAAGAATGCCGGGTTCGCGGCTGTCGGGACGCCCGTTCCGATATCGGCGAGGGTTTCGGCGCCGTCGACCGGCGCTGCCCGCCGAAGCGGCTGCACCGCCAGCCGGCGGAGATCGCGCAGCGACAGGGCGAGCAGGCGCCGGGCGCGAACGGCAGGACCGACCACCGGCAGGGCTGTGAAGAACAGGGTGCCGGCGAGGCTGCCCGTGATCACAGCAAGCGCCAGATTGAAATAGCCCGACGCGTCGTAGGTGATCGGATTGCCGAGACCGAGCAGCGGCAGCGATGCGATCGACATCGCGAGGAACACGACGCTGTGCCACTTGCCGGCCTGCATGTACCCGAGCGGCACAAAGAGCAGGAACAGAAGGGCCGCCAGCGCCGGGAAGCCGCTGAGGGACGGCAGCACGCCGAAATAAAGCCCCCCACCGATCACCGCGATCAGTGCCGCGCCGAGCGTGTAATCCCTCGCGAGCACGCTTGCCTGATCGCCGAACGAACCGAAGATCAGGGTCGCGACAGCCGAGAACACCACCGCGAACGCGCCGCCCGGCCACGCGGTCGCAACCCAGAAGGTGGCCGTGAAGAGCACAGCGAGAAACACCCGCACGCCGCCCAGCACCGCAGGCAGCGGATCGGCGACGATCGGCCTCCGCGCCGGTCCCGGCACCCGCGCGGCGTCCTTGCCGTCAAGCAGCAGGATGCTGTCTGCGGTTCTCGCGAGGCTCGCCGCAACGTCGCGCGCGGCATCGACGATCATGCAGCTCGCAAAGTCGAACGTGCGGATCGCAGCGATCTGCGACGCGGCTTCAAGGCAGACATCACGGAACCGGCGGGGATCGCGCTCGATCTGCGTGGCGTCGATGCGCGCGAGGATGGGAGACACTTCGCGCTTGATGGCAACCGCAGATCCGCTCGCCGCATCGTCGTGATTGCCGACATTGCGCCACCCGACCAGGGCGTCCATCAGCGCGGCGAGAGCGGCGCGCAGATTGCCGGCACGGGAATAGAGATAGGAGGATTCGCCGATTGCGGCATCGGTCGCCGTTTCGATGAGGCCGAGCGAGCGCACGACCTCGCATCGCGCGGCATGAGTGGCAGGGGTGTCGCTTTCGGCCGCCAGGGTCATCTGGAACCCGCGGGACAACTGGATCGCGGAATGAGCCAGCATGCCGGCAAGCTGGCGCCGGGCGGTGCCGAAATCCGTGACGAGCATCACAAGGGCTGCGGATGCGATGCCGATGCAGATCTCGCTGACGCGGATGATGGCGAGGAAAGGGGCATTGGTCGGATCGTTCATCGTATCGGCGAAGATGATCGTGGCCGTAATCCCCGCCAGTGCCGCGGCGTAGGACGCGAAGTTCCGCAGCATGATCGCCGCGAACCCGCAAAGGCCGCACCAGAGCGCGAGGCTGAGGATCAGCGTATTCCGGTCCTGCGCGAACATCGCCAGCAATCCGACCATCACGAAGGCGCCGACGATCGTGCCAATGGCCCGGAAGCGGCCCTTCTGAAGAGAGGCGCCAAGGTTGGGCTGGCAGACGATCGCCGCGGTCGTCGCCGCCCAGAACGAGTTCTGCAATTGCAGATAATAGGTGACGAACAGCGCCAGAGAGACCGACGCCGCGAGACGGAGACCGAACATCAGGCGCGGCGCCGAAGGCAACAGGAGCATGAGCATCTTCTCCACCGGCTCGGCGATGCCATGCAAGCCACGGGAGCCGATATAGTCTTGATCGCTCATCGTATCTTCCTCCCGGGCGGGAACATGCTGATCTTTAACCGACCATAGAGGAACGCGCGGAAGACGGAATTATACGCCCGATGTCGACTGTCATACGTTGGTTTGACGGCAGCCGCTCAGCCCAGCGACTGCCCGAGGCGTTGGCCGTAGACGACGATCGCGCGGTCCACGGGTTCACGCGCGGCCTCGTAGGTGGAGAGCGCGGCATCGAGGTCCGGCGTGCCGACAAGGGCGTCACGCAGCGCGAACGCGTCGCCGGCCGCCTTGGCGACACCCATCGCGGTGTGCGGCCGCGCCACGAACGCGGCATCGCCCATGAGCGCGATGCGGCCGGCCACCATCCGCGCCGGCGCATAGTCGAAGATGGCATGCACGAAGGGGCGCGGCTCCGCAGCGACGGCGGCGGCGAACGAGGGTGGAAGCAAGCGCCCGGCATCGGCCCGCATGGTTGCTGCGACATCGGAGCGAACGCGGCCGGGAGCGAGCGAGAACGGCCTGCGAACGCCGTCGACATCGGTAAGCACGTCATCAAGTTCGGCGCGCGTGTACCGGCGATACCAGACCCAGTTATACCGGCGGCGGCCGACGGCGGTGGAACCGTCCGGACCGGTGACGAGATAGCCGAGAATGTGCGAGCCCGGCAGTTCGAAGAAGGCAAAGCGCTCGAACAACTGCCCGGCAGCGGTCGGCGGCACGGTCTCTTCGGGGACGAGGCCACGCCACGTCGCGTAGCCGACATAGTCGGGCTGGGAGTGCGCACCGGAGACGGCCACGCGCACCGCGGAGCCGATTCCGTCCGCGCCGATCAAAAGGTCGGCCCGTTCCTCGCCGCCGTCGGCGTAGCGAACATGAACGCCCGCGTCGTTTTGCGAAATCTCGACCGCTTGCCGGCCGATGAGATAGCGTTCGTCCGGCAGAAGCGCGCGAAAGCTGCGGAACAGCACGTCCCAGGAAAGCTGCGTCTGCGGTGTATGCTGGCTGTGGATCACGGCGCCCTCGCGATCGAGATAGATCCGCTCATGGGCAACGACGCCGATGCGGGCGAGATGCTCGAAGCCGACCTCGCGCAGGATGGCGAACACCTCGCGCTGAGCGACAAGGCCGGCGCCACGTCCCTCGAGGCCATGCACCGAACGCTCTGTGACGGTGACGTCGAAGCCGGCCCGGTGGAGCAGCACGGCGGCGAACAGGCCGCCGATGGATCCGCCGACAATGAGGATGCGCGGGCTCATGACAGGGCTCCCTTGTCGCCGGGCGCTGTCGAGCTGCGGCCGGCTGGTGTTGCAGGCGGACGCCGCATCATGGCCGGACGTCCGCATTCTCTGTCCGTGAAATGCACCGCTCGGGAAACCATACACTCGTATGGCGTTGGCCGGCGCCGGCGGATGGCGATGGCGGCGGCCGAGGCCGCCGGGTGTATCCAGCGTCTGCGCCCCCGGTCACACCCGGCCGTAACACCTTGTCTCCACGGCGTTTTCTTCAAGTCACGCCCTTATCGACCGCCCGGATGGCGGCGCGCAAACGAACGTATGAACCCGCCATGCCAATGGCCGATTTCCCGAACGGGCCGCGCCGTCCAGCATGAACCAGAAATCGCGGGAGGCGTTGCCGTGGACCGCCGGTCTGCCCCCCTCCCTTTGCTGCCGCCACGGCGTTCGATGCCAGGCGGGCCGTCCAGCCGGTCATGACGACGCGCAGATGCCACGAGGAGAGATGGAGATGACCGATCAATCGCAATCAGGGCCGAACGGTCCGATCCAACCCGGCGAGCGGGCGCCCGAGTTCACGCTCTCGGCCACCCCAGATCAGAAGCTCTCGCTATCGGATCTCCGGGGCAGCCCCGTCATTCTCGCGTTCTATCCGGCCGACTGGAGCCCGGTCTGCGGCGATCAGATGGGCCTCTACAACCAGGTGCTGCCAGAGTTTCAGCGGCTCGGCGCACAGCTCGTGGGGATTTCCACCGACGGCGTCTGGTGCCACGCGGCGTTCGCCGAGGCGCGCAAGCTGCATTTCCCGCTGCTCGCGGACTTCGAACCGAAGGGCCGCGTCGCACGCCTCTATGGTGTCTATCGCGCCGCCGACGGCATTTCCGAGCGCGCGCTGTTCGTTCTGGACGCCGAAGGCGTCGTCCGCTGGAACCATGTCTCGCCCCTCGGCATCAATCCGGGCGCCGACGGCATTCTCGACGCGCTTGAGGCGATCGCCGCACCCGCCCGAAGCGAGGGAGCCGAAGCATGAGCCACGCCATTCCCCCTGTCGGCGCTGCCGACCACCGCGCGGGCCCGGATGATGCGCCCATCACTCTGGTCGAGTACGGCGACTATGAATGCCCCTATTGCGGTGAAGCCTACCCGGTGCTGAAGGCCGTGCAGACGGCGCTCGGTGCGCGGCTGCGGTTCGTGTTCCGCAATTTCCCGCTGACCGACATGCACCCCCATGCCGGCAACGCGGCCCGGTTCGCCGAAGCCGCCGCCGCGGCAGGGCGCTTCTGGGAGGCGCACGATATGCTCTACGAGCATCAGGACGCGCTCGAAGACGCCGATCTCGTGCGCTACGGCACGCAGCTCGGCATCGACCGCGCCTTGCTGCTCGCAGGCTTCGACGGCCGTTACGACGACAGGATCCGCCGGGATTTCGACGGGGGCCTGCACGGCGGCGTCAACGGCACACCGTCCCTGTTCGTCAACGGCCTGCGCTACGACGGCCCTCGCGACGCGGAGAGCCTGATCGCCATTCTTGAACATGAAGCAGGCCTTCGCGCCCGCAGCGACCGACCCCAGACAACGGTGCAGAGATGACCACGAAGCACAATGCAGCCAGCGGCGGACACGCCGGCCCCGCGCTCGGCGCGGTGGCGACGTTCTCAATGGCCGCCGCCGCCGGCCTGGCCGTCGCCAATATCTACTACAACCAGCCGATGCTCGAACTGATCGAGCAGGACCTGCCGGGTCCATTGACGGGCGCGATTCCCACCGCCACGCAGCTCGGCTACGCGGTCGGACTGTTCCTGCTCGTGCCCCTCGGCGATCTCGTCGAGCGGCGCCGGCTCATCGTGGTGCAGTTCCTGCTGCTGGCCGCGGCGCTGGCGCTGGCGGCGATCGCGCCGAACGCCGCGCTCCTCATCGCCGCGTCGCTCATCGTCGGCCTCGTGGCGACCGTGGCGCAGCAGATCGTGCCGTTCGCCGCCCACCATGCGCCCCCGGCGAAGCGGGGCGCGACGGTGGGCACCGTCATGGCCGGGCTTCTCACCGGTATCCTGCTCAGCCGCACGCTCGCGGGTTTCATCGCGAGCCATGGCGGCTGGCGCGAGATGTTCTGGCTGGCGGTGCCGATGTCGCTTGCGGCCGCCGGGTTGATGGCCGCGGTGCTGCCGCACAGCGCCCCGGATTCGAAGATGAGCTATCCGCGCCTGCTGCATTCGATCTGGCATCTGTGGCGTGAATTTCCCGCCCTGCGGCTTGCGGCGCTGACACAATCCGCGCTGTTCGCCGCCTTCACGGTGTTCTGGACGATCCTCGCCTTCCGCCTGGCCGAACCCCGGTTCGGCTACGGCGCGGAGGTCGCCGGCCTGTTCGGTCTTGTCGGAGCCGTCGGCATCCTGGCGGCACCGCTCGCGGGGCGTTTCGCCGACAAGCGTGGCCCGTCCCGCGTGGTCGTGATCGGCGCGATCGTCACCCTCGCCTCGTGGGTCGTATTCGGCGTCTGGACATCGATGACGGGCCTGATCGTCGGCGTCATCCTGCTCGATTTCGGCATCCAGAGCGCACTCGTCTCGAACCAGCACATCGTGTTCGCACTGCGGCCTCAAGCGCGTGCCCGGCTCAACACCGTGCTGATGGGGACGATGTTTCTCGGCGGCTCCATCGGCTCCGCGACGGCGACACTGGCGTGGAATGCCGGGGGATGGCTGCCGGTCAGCGTGCTCGGCACGCTCTTTGCGCTTGTCGCGGCCGGGCTTCAGGTCTTCTCTGCCCGCAAATTGCGGCCCGCAGTGAACCCCGCCCGCTGAACGTTCGTCACCCGGGCCGACAGAACAGCCGGAACATGCTGTCGGCCCGGCGATTTGCGCGCCATCCGCCGTATCATGGATATACCCGGCCGAGCCATTCTTCAGCTCGCAGGGCTTTCAGAGGACGGGGAATTGCGCACATGGCAACGGCGGCTGTCGACGGGGCGCCGCCCGTTGCTCGCGCAGAGTGCCGCC
The DNA here is from genome assembly GCF_900148505.1 of Pseudoxanthobacter soli DSM 19599. Lineage (NCBI taxonomy): Bacteria > Pseudomonadati > Pseudomonadota > Alphaproteobacteria > Hyphomicrobiales > Segnochrobactraceae > Pseudoxanthobacter > Pseudoxanthobacter soli. The sequence continues at coordinate 986,636 of NZ_FRXO01000001.1, forward strand.
TCGCGCACCACGAACGGCCGCATCGATGCAAACTGACGCAAACCTTTGATTATAAAGGCTTTTGGCGACCCCGGCAGGACTCGAACCTGCGACCATCAGCTTAGAAGGCTGGTGCTCTATCCATCTGAGCTACGGGGCCAAGCGGCGCGGACACCGAGAGGCCGTGCGCGCAAGATGCAATGGCACAACAAGGCCCGCTTCGTCCATCCCGACGACGCCCTGACCTTGCAGACGCTGCGGATCGACCGGCCACCAGATACCAGACCCGCGAACCTCAGGTCGCGATAAGCCGGTCGTCTTCGCTGCGGCTGTGTTGAATTCCGGCTTCGTACCGGTGTCCGGTCCACAGGCCGCGCGCCTTAAAGCGGCTGCGGCGGCCTCTGGCCCGGCTTCTGTCCCGGAGGCGATGCCTCCGGGCCGACCTCAATGGGTCCAGGGCGCGACGCGGTCCGAGCGGAAATTGTCGGAATAGGAGATCTTCTTCGCCGCGGCCTCGTGGGGTTCGGCGACCTGGTAGGCGATGCCGTAGCGCTCGGCATAGGCGACCGCTTCTTCCTTGGTGGCGAAATTCAGCCGCACGAAGCCGTTCACGTCCGACGTCGAGGTCCAGCCCATCAGCGGCTCGACCGTCCTCGGCTCCGAAGGCTCGAAATCGAGCACCCAGCGATGCGTCCGCGCGCGCCCCGATTGCATGGCGTTGCGCGCCGGCTTGTAGATGCGTGCGACCATGGCCGCGGTTCCTCCGAAACGTCAAAAAGGCGACTCCGTCGCGTTCGCCCTGTTATGGGATCGAACGCCCCCGACCGCAACGCGACCAAGAAGCGCGCAAGCCCGCCCCGCGCCGGCCCGGTCGACCGAACGATGGCGCCCTTATACGAGGATGCCATCGCGGCAGGTGCGGCACGATTCGAGAGCTTCATCTCGTAGAGGGCCGCATCCTGCCGATTCCGGATCGATCCGGCCGAAACACATTGGCGCGAGAAACACGCGAAACAGGGCAAAAATTCATCGGAGCTCGTATGGTTCCGCCCGGAATCTGCGAGACACCAAAGAGGCCCGCGGACTGGTCGGGGCAGCAAGATTCGAACTTGCGACCCCCGGTTCCCAAAACCGGTGCTCCACCAGGCTGAGCTATGCCCCGTGACCAGCGGACCGGAAATCTCCCGGCCCGCGCCCTAGATAGGCCATCCCGCCGGGCGGCGCAATCATCGCAAGCCCCGCCGCTTGGACGACTTAACCCTCATTGTCCGTCGGCCGCGAAGCGAGGCCCCGTCAGACGGGTGCCGGCCACGATACCGAGCCGGCGAGCGCTTCCGGCCTCCAGTTCCAGCACGAAGCGAACCGGATCGCCGGAGGGAATCGCCGTGGTCGAATAGGGCACGGTGTTCGGAACGACGCGCGCGACCGTGCCGTCTTCGCGGATGAAGATCATGTCGAGCGACAGCGGCGTGTTCTTCATCCAGAACGACACGTCATCGCTGGTACCGAAATCGAACAGCATACCGTGGTTCTGGGGCAGGCTTTCGCGGAACATCAGGCCGTGGGCACGGGTGGCCGGATCGTCCGCGATCTCGGCGGTGATGGTCGCACGGCCCTTGGCGGTGGAAACCGCCAGTGTCTCGTCCGCGGAAGCCGCCGCAACGGCCGTAATCACGAGCGACGCGGCGATAACCAGCGCCGCAAAGAAGCCGACAATCCGCGCCGGCGCAACCTTGATGGCGCGCCCGAAACCCGACAGCGATCGCATTTCGTGAAACCTCAATCGAACCCGCGGTCACGCCGCGCCACCGGCTTAATTGATGTCCTCGAAAAGTTGAAGGGTGGGACGCGATCGCCGCAGGCGGCAACGCGAGGGAATCGCGCCCTCACCACGGACGTGGGCTGGAACGCGGCAGACACCGGGTATCCGGTGCGGCGGCGACCATGCGCCGCTCCGTTACGCAGGCTGAGCCAATGCCGACGTGGTTCCGGAACGACGTCGCTCCGGAATGAAGTGGCTCCAGATAGACGTAACCCCGGATAAATGCACGCGAATCCGCGGCTGCAGCCTCGCCTGGTCCGGCGAAGATATCAGTGGGAAGAGGGAATGGCGGCGCCGCTCTCGGGCCGGATTTCGGCGGCCATGAGGCCCTTCGGGCCCGTGCCGTATCGCACCAGCACCGCCTGACCCGGCCGCAGCTCGGTGAGCCCGAATCGGCGCAACGTCTCCATGTGAACGAAGATGTCTTCGGTTCCCTCGCCGCGTGTCAGGAAGCCGAAGCCCTTGACGCGGTTGAACCACTTCACCTTGGCCCGTTCCAGCCCGCTGGTCGGCACCACCTGGACATTGGTGCGCTGGGGGGGAAGCTGTGCCGGATGCGGGGCCTCGGAGACGTCCATCGACAGCACCCGCAGCGCCTGCAGCCCCTTCGGCCTGTCGAGCACCTCGCAGACGATACGCGTGCCCTCATAGGCGGTCTGGAAGCCGTCCCGCCGCAGGCAGCTCACATGCAGCAGCACGTCCGCCATGCCGTTGTCCGGCACGATGAAGCCGTAGCCCTTGGCGATGTCGAACCACTTGATGACACCGGAGACTTCGATCAGCTGCCCGCCCATCTCGGCGAACGCATCGTCTCCATAGCCTTCGGAAGGGCAGGCACGACCGGCCAAATCGGAGGACGTCACGCCTGCGTCTCGCAGATTGACGTCGGAGATCTTTACCCCCATCTGCACGGCTGCGTCCCCACTTTTTCCACTCCCCTCGACACGAAGGCGGATGGTTAGGATTCCGTTAAGCAGGATAACATCCACAACCGGCCCGGCCAGCGTTTTCTTGCCGATTTCGTCGCGCAAACGTCGTCTTTCTGTCTAAAAGACGAGATGGGGCCGGTGGCGTTTGCCCCCGCGGCGCCCAGGCGCAGAATGCGACGGCTCGAATGATGCGGATGCCCCGCATCCGCCGCTTCACGGCAGGCGCGGTGACGGCCCTGTCTTTCCGCCTTATCCGTCGCGGTACACAGTCCATCCTGAGGAAACCCCACCGATGCGCTATCTCCACACCATGGTCCGCGTCTCCGACCTCGATGCCTCGCTCGACTTCTACAGCCGCGTGTTCGGCATGAAGGAAGTGCGCCGGACCGAGAACGAGAAGGGGCGCTACACGCTCGTCTTCCTCGCCGCCCCGGGCGACGAGGCCTCGGCCCGCGCCGGCGCGGCACCCTGTCTCGAACTCACCTACAACTGGGACCCCGAGGCCTATGGCGAGGGTCGCAATTTCGGCCATCTCGCCTTCGAGGTCGACGACATCTACGAGACATGCGCCCGGCTTCAGGCGGAAGGCGTCACGATCAACCGGCCGCCGCGCGACGGCTACATGGCGTTCATCCGCTCGCCGGACAAAATCTCCATCGAGCTCCTGCAGAAGGGTGGCGCGCTCGCCCCGGCGGAGCCCTGGGCCTCGATGCCGAACACCGGCCACTGGTGATCGCGGCGCGGCTGCCAAGCGCAGCCTCAATCTCCGCCTGCCCGGCTGCCGGGCGGGCGGCAGACGATTCCAGGCGGCGCCGCGGCCGGCACCGATTGGAAAGACAGGTTTTCCAGAACGAAATTCATGGGCCGTCTTGCCCCGCTGGAAATGCCTGCTATAACGCGCACCGCACCGGCTTGAAGGGCTAGCCCTTCTCCCAGCGCCCTTCGTCTATCGGTCAGGACGCCACCCTTTCACGGTGGAGAGAGGGGTTCGATTCCCCTAGGGCGCGCCACTTCCGGACAAAACCGCGAACACCCGGATGGGTGGCTTGGTTGGCGGCACAGGTGGCTTCAGCACCATGCTTGATCCGTTGATACGGACGACGTGCTGGTCGATGTAGACCGCACAGATCTGCGACCGCAGAGAGGCTTTGCGGAACGACACCTCGACTTCGATGATATTTGACGCATGAGCTGCCCGAAACAGGCCAGCTTGCCCTGATCACGCCGGCGTGCGGCGGCCCCTTACAAATCATACCGGCTCGACCGGGCCCCTTGGCGGTCGGGATCAAGGCGGTATGCGAGACCCGCGTCCACTATGGCTGTCGCTGTGTCGACGTCCTGCTCCCGCGCGAGGGCTGGCCCGCCAATCAGAAGCGGACTCGAAGGGGCTGCAATGAGTTAGGCCCGCAACTCCGGGGCAAGGCGCCCAATCCGAGGCACGCAAACCAAGGCATCAAGCGTCGGGTCAAGGCGAAGCTGCGGACCAATCGCGGGCGGGGCGTTGCCGCCCCGACCACAGAGCCGTCGCCGAACACGGTTCCAGACCCGTGAACTCCAAGTATCCGGCATCAGCGGGGAGCGCGTCTAAACGCTCACGATAGCGCCTTCTTCGATGCCTCCGGGGCGAACAGAATGCCGATCAGCGCGAGAACGGCGATGATTTCGAAGTAGACGATCACGCTGCTGAAGTTTCCTGTCGAGCCTATCAGCGCCGTTCCCACCAAAGGAGCGATGCCGCCACCCAGGATGATGCCGAGTTGCTTGCCGAGAGAGGAACCGCTGACACGCACATCGGTCGGAAAAAGCTCCGAGGTGAACGCGGCCTCCGGCGCGAACATCAGCGCATGAATGAAGCCGATCGAAACAACCAGTCCGAGGATGAGCAGCAAGGGATCCTTCGTGGCCAGCAACTGGAAGAAGACCGGATACCAGAGGGCCGCGAGAATGATACCCGCCGCGATGAATGGGCGCCTACCGAACCGATCAGAATAATAAGCAATGACCGGAACCATGAACATTTCCAGAACATTGGCCAGCATTGTGCCGAAGGTGACGCTCGATTGCGGCATCAACAGAGTTCTGACCGCATAGCCGAGTACGAATACAGTGCTCATATATTGAAAGGTGCTGTGCGCCATGTTGACCAGGCATCCGAACAGAACAGGCTTCTTCCAGGAGCGGAGCACGGTCAGCAGCGGTGCCTTCTGCCCCTGGCCCGCGCGCTGCGTCGCCTTGAACAGCGTCGATTCATCGACCTGGAGTCGGATGTAGCTGCCGAGAAGCACGAGCACGAAACTCAACACGAAAGGAATCCGCCACACCCAGCTCGCGAAAACTTCCTGGCTGAAGAAAACGCCGAGAAGTGCGATCAGGCCGGACGCGGCGATCACGCCGACCGGTCCGGAGGCGTTGATCCACGAGGCGAAGAAACCGCGTCTGCGCGATGGGGCATTTTCCAGCGTCAAGGCGACGGCGTTCATGTATTCGCCGCCGAAGGCGAACCCCTGGAGGAAGCGGAGCGCCACGAGGCAGATGGGTGCCAGAAGGCCGATACTGTCATAGCTCGGCAGACACCCGATCATGAAGCTCGCGGCCCCCATCATGGCGAAGGTGATGGTCAGCATGGCCTTTCGGCCGAAGCGGTCGCCGAAGTGCCCGAAGACGATCCCGCCCAGCGGCCGCGCGACAAACCCGACGGCGAAGGTCGCATAGACCGCCAGCATGCTGGCCACGGAATCCATCTTCGGGAAAAAGAAACGGTCGAAGACGATCGGAGCGGTGAAGGCATAGATGAAGAAGTCATAGTGTTCGATCGCTGATCCCAGCGACGAAGCGATAACCAGCTTGTGATAAGATGATGTCACCTGCTGTGTGGACGATTGATCGCTGATGTCCCGCACGTCGGCTCTGGTGTTCATGGCGTTCCCTCCCGGAAGTAATTGCGGACCCGTTCTTCAGATGCGGTGCGTTGATCACCGTATCGGCGCGGGTTTGCCGCTCAGCGGACTTCATCCACAATGGGGTTACGGAGAACGGCGAGGTTCTCGACTTCCACTTCGACGATGTCGCCGGGTTTCATCCACAAGGGCGGGGTCCGCTTGGCGCCGACGCCTCCCGGCGTACCGCTGACGATGACATCGCCGGGCTCCAGCCGAGTGAAGGACGAGCAGTATTCGATCTGCCGGGGGATATCGAAGATCATCTGACTGAATCTGGCTTCCTGCACCACCTGACCGTTGAGGCGGGTCTGGATGGACAGGTCGGACAGATCGCCGAGTTCGTCCGGCGTCATCATCCAGGGACCGAATGCGCCGGTTTCCGGAAAATTCTTCCCGGGTGCAAACTGATGCGTATGACGTTGGAAGTCGCGGATGCTGCCATCATTGTAGCAGGAATAGCCGGCGACATGACTCATGGCGTCATCGCGCGAGATATAGCGGCCGCTCTTGCCGATGATGACTGCGAGTTCACCTTCATAGTCCAGTTCGGTCGATACTTTGGGCCGGATGATCGGGGCGAGGTGCCCAGTCTGGCTGTTCGCGAAACGGGTAAAGACCGTGGGATTGTCGACAACGGTGCGACCGGTTTCCTGGCGATGCATTTCGTAGTTCAGGCCGATGCACAGGATTTTGTCCGGGTTCGGCAGGACCGGCAGCCAGGTCAGCTCGGTCAGTGGCGTCGCCGCCGCACCGATTCTGGCCTCCGCGACGCCTGCCAGGCCGGCGGAGATCGCAGCCTTCAGATCGGCATAAAATTCTCTCAGCGCCACGCCGACGTCGTAGAACAGATCGGCTTCGACGAGCCCCCATGTGACACGTCCGGCGATGGCGACCGTTGCCAGCTTCATGCTGCATCTCCAGGTTCTTGCAGAAAATGACCAATGGGGCCCGGCTCAGCCGGCTGCCCTGCGCGCCGGGGCGCCGGCGAGGGCCGGGTCGGGAACCAGGCGCCGCGCGGCTTCCTCGATGAGCCCCGTGAGTTCGCTCACGGACCGCGCGGCGCCGAACACGTAGTGATCCGGACGTATCAGCGCGCCGACGACGCCGTGGCGGTCGAACCAGTCGGCCAGGACACCGTCGCGTTCGATGAGGAGATCCTGACCCGCCGAGGCGAGGTCCGGCGGCGCGACCGCCTTCACGACGACATCACCCAGTCCCGCCGGCAGCGAACCGACCGAGCCGGGCGCGACCCGGCGCCCGTCCAGAATGACGCGCCAACCCGCACCGGCGACCCTGTCGAGCAGCTGCCACCCTGCGGCGGCTTTTATGTGCGGCTGGACGAACAGCGTCCCCCGTGCCGGGGCGTCTTCGCCCGCGATGAAGCCGTCCCGGAGCGGGGGGATGATTTCCTGGCGGGTGATGGTGAGTGCTGCCCCGCCGCCTTCGGCGAGAACCTGCGCATCGCGGCGACGCGCCGCCTCGGGGTCGCGCTCGCATATCGACCGCCCCACCGCCTTGATCTTGCCGGTCAGCTCGATCACGTGCTGCTTGCGCTCAGCGGTGTAGGTGTCGAGGAGAGCCTCGTCCGAGGCACCACGCAGGACTCGGTCGAGTTTCCAGAGAACGTTGGTGACATCGCGCAGACCCTGGCACATGCCCTGACCGAAGAAGGGTGGTTGCTGGTGCGCGGCATCTCCCGCGATCAGGATGTGGCCGCGGCGCCAGTCATCGGCAACGAGCGCATGGAAGCGGTAGGCCGCGGCACGCCACAGCGTGCCGTCCGTGGGCTCCAGCCACGGCGCCAGCAGCGCCCACACCTGGTCCGGCTGCTCCATCCGGCGCGGGTCCTCTCCCGGCAGGAGCATGATCTCCCAACGCCGATGGTTCTTCGGTCCCATCACGAAGCTGGTGGGACGCGCGGGATTGCAGAACTGCGCGGACGTTTGTGGCAGCTTCGCGAGACCCAGGTCGTCCACCAGCACATCGACGACCAGCCAGGGTTCGTCGAAGATCAGATCCTCCAGCCGAATGCCGGCGAGTTCGCGCACGCTGCTGGATGCGCCGTCGCAGCCGAGCACGTAGCGCGCTCGCACGGTGCGGCTCCCGCCATCCCCACCGCGCAGTCTCGCCTCGACATGGCCGCCCCTGTCCGACAGGCCGACGAGCTCGACGCCCATCTCGACCGTGACAGAGGGAAAGCTCTGCGCATGGCGTCGCAGTTCGGCTTCCACAGGCGGCTGCGTGAACACGAGGCTTGGCGTGTAGCCGAGCGGATAGGGCTCGGGTACCATGTCGATCCGGCGGATCAACTGCCCCTCGGCGCCGAAATGCTGCGATGCAGTGAAGGGCGCCACATGGGGCACCACCGCTTCGGCGATGCCCATATTGTCGAAATGCCGGAAGATTTCATGGTCGAGCGCAATGGCGCGGGGCTTTTCGTAAATTCCCTCGAGCCTGTCCACGACCAGCGTGCGATGGCCCATGCGTCCCAGAATGCCGGCAGCGGTGGCGCCGGCCGGGCCGAAGCCGACGACGAGAACATCGAAGCTCTCTTCATCTCTGCGAAGATCGTTCATGCGCATAATCCTCCCCTTCCCTCGTCGATCACGCGCGGCGGGGCACGGCGAACGGGACGGACGATTGAGCCTTCTTGCAGTGCTCGGTCTTGGGCGGGGCGATGCCCCAGTGATCGGTCCGCCCGGGCGGCCAGACCCATTCGTCCGGCCCCTTGACGCGATAGCTGTCGTCCACCTGCAGCACCTCGGCGGTGTATTCGATGACGACGCCGGTCGGATCGACGAAATAGGCGAACACGTTGTCGCCGGGCCCATGACGCCCGACGCCCCAGCCGATGGGGAAGCCGTGGTCGATCATGCGGCCCGAGGCACGCATCACCGATTCGATATCGGGCACCAGAAAGGCGATGTGGTTGAGGCCGTTGACCGGCGCTTCCGCGAGCACCACCGCATGGTGGTCGTGGTTGCAGCGCAGGAACGCCATCATCTTGGACCGGTCTGTCAGGCGAAACCCGGCGACGTCGTGATAGAAAGACGAGAGGGCGTCGATGTCGGCGGTATTGATGTTCACGTGCGCCAGGCGCTCGGGTCGGTCCGGCACGACCTTGCCGGCCTTGCGACGGTCGCCGTAGACGAATTCGAGGCAGCAGCCCTGCGGCTCGCGCACCACGAGGCTCTGCCCGCCCGCCGGCCCGGACGAAGGCCCCGGTTCGCGCAACACCACGCAACCCGCAGCGCGCGCCCGGGCATGGAGATCGAAAAGGTCCTCATGCGAGCGCGCCCGGAAGGTGACCTTCCTCAGCGCCGGATGGTCGCCGGCCTTCAGCTCCAGCACATGGAAATCGCTGCCGGTCGCGGCCAGGAAGACTTTTCCATCGGCTTCGGCTGCGAAATCGAGCCCCCATATCTTGGTGTAGAAGTCGATGGACCGCACGAGGTCCGGCGTCGACATCTCCACGCTGCGCAGGGCGGTGACGGGAAAGGCGGTCATCAGGGTTCCTCTTCCAGTCCGAGGAAGGTCGCGGCGTTCTGCCATTTCAGCCGGTTACGCAGGAGCGGGTCGTCAAAGGCCGTCTCGATGCGTGCGACCGGTGCGGCCTCCTGAAAGCTGAACGGGTAGTCGGTGCCGATCATCACCTGCGTTTCGCCGAACAGCGCGATCAGGTGACGCAACGTCGGCTCGTCGAAGACGAGCGAGTCGAAATAGAACCGGCGGGCCTGCTCGGCGGGAGGGGCCTGCAGGGCGTCGCGCAGAGCCGGGAAGCGCCTGTAACCCTGTTCGAGCCGCGGCAGGAGCATGGCAAGCGTACCGCCGCCATGGCTGAACGCGATCCTGAGCCGGGGAAACTTCTTCGCAAGGTTGCCGGTGATGGCGGACGCGGCCGCCAGGCCGACATCGGTCGGATAGGCGAGCACCTGCTGGAGCGGGGGAGGTCCAACCAGGCGATCCATGCCGGTGGGGCGCACCGCGTGGACGAAGACCGCTGCGCCGAGCCTCTCCGCCTCGGCGAAGAAGGGCTCCAACCGCGCGTCGCCGATGGCGATGCCGTTGACGTTGCTGCCGATCTCGACGCCGGCGAAGCCCAGCACCTCGACCAGCCGGCGCAGTTCGTCCACAGCAAGATCGAGATCCTGGAGCGGCACGCCGCCAAGGCCGATGAAGCGGCCCCGGCCTTCCTCGACCAGCGCGCCGATCACGTCATTGGTGTAGCGCACGAGATCGGCCGCCGGCCTGGCTTCCATCCAGTAGCTGAATAGCTCCGGCATCGGCGACAGTGCCTGCATGGCGATATCAGCCGCATCCATCGCCGCGATGCGGCGCTCGGCGACCCAGCAGGCATCGCTCACGGTGCGATAGGGACGCCCGTCGATCGTCACCGTCGCGTGGCAGGCGTCGTGCGCGGCCATGGCCGGCCAGTGTGCCGGCGCCGGCGAGCGCCGGGCGGACGGAAAGGACGACGGCACCACATGCGCATGCACGTCGAGCCCGCATCCCGGACATGGCTTTGCGCTTCGGCTCTTATCGGCGGACCGCGCTTGTTGCATGGCGTTTCTCCCTTATGGGATTCCATAATATGGAGAAATCGCTCCGTAAAGCCGGAATTTATAAATTTCTGACTGATGTCGCGTGGTGTATAAAATCAGCGCCCGCGAAGCGAACGGACTGCAATGAGCATCGAATTGACCAACCGGAAGGCGGACGCCCCGGCGACGATGGCGACCAGCATCTATGAGCGGCTGAAGGCCGACATCCTGGCCACGCGGCTCGAACCGGGGCGCAAGCTGCAGTCGCGCTTCCTCATGGATCACTACAATGTCGGCCAGACGCCGCTGCGGGAGGCGCTCAATCGCCTGACCACCGAGGATCTCGTGGTCGGCATGGAGCAGCGCGGCTTCTACGTGAAGCCGGTGAGCCGGGAGGAACTGCAGGAACTGACCAAGACGCGTTGCTGGGTCGAGGCCGTCGCACTGCGGGAATCCATGCACAACGCCACCCGGGAGTGGGAGGAGTCGTTGCTCGTCGCCCATCATCGGCTGGCGCGAACGCCGCGTTCCCGCAATGACGAGCAGTTCGAGAACAATCCGGAGTGGGAGGCCCATCATGCGGCGTTTCATGCCACGCTGATCGGCCTGTGCGGCTCGCGCCCGCTCATCGGCTTCTGCCAGCAACTGGCGGACCGTCTCTACCGCTATCGCATGATGTCGATCCTGAAAGCCTTCCGGGTGCGGAAGGTCAGCGACGAGCACGCGAATATCCTCCAGGCCGTCATCGACCGGGACACTGAACGCGCGGTCTCTCTCCTGCAGGAGCACTACACGCAGACGGCCGCGATCATCTATTCGGACCTAGAGACCGTTCTCTGACCGGCGTCGTCAGCCGGCACGCACCACCAATCGAGCATGCGGAGACCCGCCGCAGCCAGGTGTGCTTTTGAGAGGGGTTCCGCCTTCCCCCGGCATTGTTGAAAGGCGGGCGAAACGCTTCGGCCGTCGCGATCGCCAGGAACCTCTTGCCGATGCCGAAGAGGCCGGGAGTGGTGACGGGCCAACCGCGCGAGAACACGCGCGATATGAGCGCAATAGTCTCCGCGCGGCCGACGTGTGAGCGGCCTCAAGATCGCGCACCGGCACCCCGGTCGAGCCTATGCAAGGCTCCGCCGGGGCACCTATCGCGTGTTCCGCTCGCGCGACGCTTTCACGCGAACGGACATCGGCGCAGATTGAACCGAGGGAGCCTGTCTCCTCCGATCCGACTGCTCGGTTTCAACACATCGTCTCCGGATCGTGGCGATCCGCGCTGCCGCCGTTCAGATCCGTCCGAATTCGGCCAGAAGGTCCTCGACCGTCTTGCCCTGTTTCACCAATGCGCGTGTCTGCTCCTCGCGCGTCGCCTGTTCCGAGGCGAGTTGCACCACCTCTTCCGCTCGCGCGAGCGGAACGACCACGACGCCCATCAGATCGGCGACGATGAAGTCGCCCGGGTTCACCACCACGCCGCCACAGGCGATGGGCACGTTGATCGACAGCTCCTCCTTGCGGCCGGAGAACATCGTGTGCGTGCCGCGCGCCGTGATCGCCCGCACCCAGATCGGCCAGTTCAGATCTTCGAGTTCGTCGGTGTCGCGTCCGGCTCCGTCGATGACCATGCCGCGGATGCCGTGATTCTGGGCGAGCCCGCCCATCAGTGCGCCGCAGACGGATGTGTTCACGTCGCCACCGGCATCCACCACGATAACGTCGCCCGGATGGCCCATCTCCAGCGCCCGCAACGGATCGACGAGATCGCCTTTCGAGAGTTGCACGGTGATTGCCTGCCCGCAGATCTTCGCGCGGAAGGCGGGCTTTATGCCGCTGTCCATGACGCCCGTGCGGTACTGCACGTCGGCGAACACCGCTGCGGCGGAATAGCAGGACAGGACCGCGTCGAACCGGGCCAGAAGGTCGGGGCGACGCTCGAAGTCGTTGAATTGTTTCAGCATGGTCTTCCTCAGGCGCGGAGTGCCAGGGCGGCGGCGTTGACGGGGTTGCGAGGGGGCTGCCCGGTCAGGACACGGGCCACTTCCGACGCCGCGATCTCGCGGGCGGCGCGGATGGATTCCTCGGAATAGTAGGCGGCGTGGGGCGTGACGATCACGTTCGGCAGGGAGAAGATCGGGTTGTCGGCGGGGTTCCACCCTGCTCTCTTCGCCGGCTCCTCTTCCGGGTCATCGAGGCCGGCGCCGGCGATCCATCCTTCGGTCAAGGCGCGGTAGAGCGCCTTGTTGTCTATGGTCGGCCCACGCCCGGTATTGATCACCAGTGCAGTCGGCTTCATCGCCCGGAATTCCGCCTCGGACAGGAAATGCCGTGTCTCCGCCGTCATCGGCACCTGCATCATCACGACGTCCGAGATGCGCAGGAGTTCGGCCTTGTCGACCTGCCTTGCACCGTGCGCTTCGGCGACACCGGGGGCGAGATAGGGATCGCACACCACGATCCGGACGCCGAAGCCCGCGGCGCGGGTGGCGATCGCCTGCCCGATCCTGCCGAAGGAGACGATGCCGACCGTCTGCCCCCGCAGCCGGTGCAGCGGGGCGGCGGATTGCCAGCGCCAGATGCCGCGATGGGTGGCACGGTCGTAGGGAAAAAGCCCCCGCGCCAGGGCGAGCCACAGGCTGATGGCGTGATCGGCGACTTCCTCGGTGCAATAGTCCCGCACGTTGGTGACGAGAATGCCCTTCTCGGCCGCCGCCGCGACATCGACGATATCGACGCCCACGCCGTAGCGCGCGATCACCTTGCAGTTTTCCATGGCGCTGATGGTGCGTGCGCCGACGCGGGCATACTGGTTCATGATCGCGTCGCAGTCGCGCGCCGCCTCGATCAGGTCGTCCTCCGACTTTGCCTGCAGGGCCACGATTTCCGCCCCGACAGGTTCGAGAATGGATCGTTCGATCTCGACGTCGCCGTAGTCATAGTCGGTAATGACGACTTTCGGTCTTGCTGTCATCGCTGCACCCGATCAAACATAGGCGCCGGCTGAATAGGTCAGTTCGTACGAGTGGCTGTAGAGCTCGAAGACGTTTCCGAACGGGTCTTCGACATAGACCATGCGGTAGGGCTTCTGGCCGGGATAGTAGTGGCGGACCTGTTGCATCCGCTGCCGACCGCCCATGCTCTCGATCAGCTTGACACGCTCTTCCAGTTTTTCGTCCTGCAGGCAGAAGTGGAACAGGCCCTTGCGCCAATATTCGAACGGGCGCTCTTCCTGAACGGTGGTGGGGAACTCGAACAGCTCGATCCCGATGCCATCGCCCGTGGCCAGGTGGGCGATGCGGAAGCTGCCCCAGCCTTCACCGAAGACGTCGTCGCACATCTGGCCGATGGCGCTCTCGTCGTGGTGAACGGTTGTCGGCGGCATGATCACGTAGAAATCAAAGCATTTCGAGTAGAACTCGACGGCACGTTCGATGTCCGGGACGGTAATCCCGATATGGCTGAAGGTGACGGCGGCCATGGAAGGCTCCCTTTTCTGACGTCAAAGAATGCTACGGATGATGCCGCCCTCGATGCGGTAGGCCGCACCGTTCGAGGCGGGGGAAGACGCGACGAACGCGATCATGCGTGCGACCTCTTCGGCCTTCACGAAGCGCTGGATCAGCGAGGTCGGCTCGTCGTTGCGGAAGTAGTTGTCGATGATGCCGTCGACGGGCTGTTCCTTGGCGGCTGCCAGCCCCTCGAAATAGGCCGCGACGCCCTCGGTCCAGGTCGGTCCGGGCAGCACGGCGTTGACCGTGACGGCGGTGCCCTTGGTCAGTTCGGCCATGCCGCGGGTCAGTCCGATCATCGCCGTCTTGGTGACGGAGTAGTGGATCATCTGCGGAAGCGGCTTCACCCCGGCCTCAGAGGCGAGATTGACGACGGCACCGGTGCCGCGCGCCAGCATCTCCGGCAGAAGCGCGCGGCTCATGCGGACCGCGGTCATGACGTTGACGTTGAAGTAGTGAAACCAATCCTCGTCGGTGAGCGCTGCGAAATCCTTGACCGAGAAGATGCCGACATTGTTCACGAGGATGTCGACCGGGCCGCGGCCGGATGCAAAGGCGATCAGCGCATCGGCGCCCTCGGCTGTGCCGAGATCCGCGTGCTGCCCGGAAACGGGCCCCAGCGGGGAAAGCCGCTCGCAGACGGCCGCCACCTCGGCCTCGGTCAGCCCGTGCAGGATGACCTCGGCACCCTCTGCCAGAAAGGTCTCTGCCGTCGCCCGCCCGATACCGGAGGCCGATCCCGTGACGAGGACGCGCTTTCCGCTCAGTTTCATGTCCATGTGAAATCTCCAGTCCGATCAGCCGGCGAAGGGCCGCTCCGCGAGCCCGGCAAGGCCGGGGCGGGCGGCGAACAGCCCTCCCGCCAGCGGGGTCTCGGCGCGCTCCGTTGCGTCGGCGCCCAGTTGCGAGGTGGTGATGTAAAGTGTCGCCAGATCGTCGCCGCCGAAGGCGCAGCAGGTGGCCCGGCGCACGGGAAGGTCGATCCGGTGGGTCGCCCGCCCCTGCGCATCGAAGCGCATCACGGCCGCACCCTCCCAGACGGCATTCCAGAGGCCGCCCTCGGCGTCGACGCACGATCCGTCGGGAATGCCCGGCATCTCGACGAACACGCGGCGCGCCGCCAGATCGTCATAGGCGATGGATTCGATCCGGCGCCGGGGCGAGTCGGCAAAGAACATCGTCGCTCCATCGGGCGCAAAGCATATGGAATTGGCACACGAGACCCCGCCGAACAGCACCTCCACCGACCGATCGGCGTCGACGCGGATGACCGAGGAATCGAACGCGCCGGTTCCCTCATTCATCCCACCCACGACGAAGCGGCCATCACGGTCGGTGTGGCCGTCGTTCAGCCGGGTGTGCGGGTTGCCCGGCTCGAAGGCATGGATCCGGCTCTCGCAGCGGAAATCGGCCGACCAGAGCTCCAAACCGTCCGCAAACGCCATGATCCAGCCGCCCTGGGCCCGCGGCGCAAACGCACAGAGCCGGCCAGGCAGCGCGACGCGCCCGGAAAGGCCGTCATCGGGGCGAAACCACCACATCCCCTGCCCGTGGATATCGGTCCACCACACACGGCGATCCGCGGGGTTCCACAGAATGCCCTCCCCGTGGCGGTTGGCGCAGTCCAGCACAGGGACCGCCTGAAGCGCGACGACCTCCTTCATGCCGCGACCCGCTCCGAGCGGGCGCTCCGGCCCAGCATCTTTCGCATGGCGGTATCGGCGACGAGATAGGTGGCGCTGGCGGTGTTGCCGCTGATGGGTCCGGGCATAACCGAGGCATCGACGATCCTCAGCCCATCGATCCCACGCAGGCGCAGATCGGGGTCGACCACGGCCATCGGATCGTCGGCGCGTCCCATCCGGCAGGTCCCCATCGGGTGGTAGACGGTCTTGGCGAACGCCCCGATGTGCCGGATCAGCGCCTCGCGACCGGTCACGTCCGCACCCGGCAGGGCCTCGGCGCGCAGCATCGAGGCGAGTGGCTCCTGCCGCAGGATCTCCCGCACGAGGCCGAGGCCGCGCAGCATGGTCTCCATATCCTCCGGATCCTTGAGGAAGCTTGTGAAGATGCGCGGCGTGTCGGCTGGATCGGCCGATCGAAGTTCGATCCGGCCGCGTGATTTGGGGCGCAGCAGGCACGCGTTGAGCGTGATGCCGTAGCCCTTCGGCGGGTTCGGCGTGTCCTTGTCGAGATAGATGCCCGGAACCGCGAAGAGCTGAAGATCCGGTTCCGCGGCCGTTCCATCGGACCGGATGAAGCCTCCGGCCTCCACACCGTTGGAAGAGGCCGGGCCGTCCCGGAACAGGAGATAGCGCAGGCCCGCAAGCCAGCTGCGCCAGCCGCTGTCGGTCTTGTAGTAACCCAGCGGCTCCCGGGTGAAGGCGGCGACCGGCGCCTCGACGTGATCCATGAAGTTGGCGCCCACGCCGGGCAGATCGTGCAGGACCGAAATGCCGTTGGCGCGCAGGTGATCGGCGGGACCGATGCCGGACAGCATCAGCAGCTTCGGCGAGGCGATCGCCCCCGCGGAGAGGATGATGTCACCCTGCGATCGCACCTCGTGCGGCTGGCCGTCGCGGATGTACACGACGCCGACGGCGCGGCCCTTCTCGAACAGGATGCGTTGCACTTCGACCCCGGTGCGCAAGGTCAGCCTGCCATCGGCAGCCAGCGGGCGCAGGAAGGCGTCCACTGCGCTCCACCGCCGGGCGTCGCGCGTATTGAGCTGATAGAAGCCGACACCCGCCTGCCGTTCGCCGTTGAAATCGGCATTGAAGGCATGGCCCGCCCCCTGTGCCGCCGCCACGAAGGCGCGGCTCAGAACGTCCGTGTATCGGGGATTGGAGACATGCAGCGGCCCGCTCACGCCATGGTGGGGCGCGCCCAGAACCTCGTTCGCCTCAAGGGCGGCATAGGTGCGCCAGGCGGCTTCCGCCCCCCATGCCGCGTCACCCGTCATTTCCTCCCACAGGTCGAAGTCGCCGCGATTGCCGCGGACGTGGACCATGGCATTGACCGAGCTGCCGCCGCCCAGAACCTTGCCGTTCTGAAGGCGCGGTGCACGGCCGGCGAGTTGCGGCTCGGGTTCACCGGCATAGGGCCAGTAGAAGCGATTGGTGACGTAGTACTTGAGGAAGCCGGCCGGAATTCGGAACAGAACGCCCTTGTCCCTCGGCCCGGCCTCCAGCAGCAGGACGCGCGCGCCTGTTTCAGTCACAAGCCGGCTGGCCGCGAGGCTGCCGCCGGGACCGCTGCCGATGACGATGTGATCGAACTGCTCGTGTCCCATGTCAGCCCCTGTTCCGCGATGAGAGGTTGGCGATGATCGCCGCCACGGCGATGACGAGACCCTGCAGGATCAGCTTGCTGGGTTCGGCGAAGCGCAGAGCCGTCATGAGATTGATCAGGAACATCAGCGCATAGGCTGCCGCGACCGCCCCAACGATCGAGCGCCGTCCGCCGCCGAAGGTGACCCCGCCCAGGATCGCGCCGGCGATCGAGACCATCACCACGTCGAAGCCGAGCCGTACGCTGCCCATCCCGATATAGCCGGCCTGCAACAGTCCGCCGATCGCGGCGAGCAAGCCCGCCAGCACATGCGACGCGAAGTAGGTGCGCGCCACCGGAAGGCCGGAAATCAGCGCTGCCGTCGGGTTGGCGCCGATGGCGCGAACCATGCGGCCATAGACGAGCCAGCGCAGGCACAACGCCATCACGACCATGACGCCCAGCCAGACGACGACGGCGACGGGAACGCCGGCCACCCGATCGCGCCCGAGCCAAACCACGGCTGCATGAGCCGACCCAGGTGGATTGCCGCTGGAGAGATAGAGCACCAGCCCGGTCAGGATCGTGCCCATCGCCAGCGTCACCACCACGGAGGACGCGCGCCGGACGGCGATGAAGTAGCCGTTGACGCCGCCGACCAGCATCCCGGCCAGAAGCGGCGCCGCCACGACCGTCACCGTGTTCATCTGCGACAAGAGCGAACTGGTCGTCAGGTAGTTCGTCAGGAGAAAGATGCCGCCGAGCGAAAGGTCGATGCTGTTGCACCGCATCAGCAGGAGCTGGGCGCAGATGGCAAAGCCGACCGGGGCAGCCTGCCGCAGGATCACCCACTGAAAATGGGATGAAAGCAATGTCGGCACCAATGCCAGCGACACCGCGATCAGGCCGGCGACCAACCAGATGGATGGTGGGCAGATCTGCATGAGACCGACGAGGCGAATCTGCCGCGGCGCGGCGGGAGCCGTTTCTGTCATGGCCATCATCGTCTCCCTCACAGGCCGAACTGGCGACGGCGGGTGAAGCTGATCGCGATCAGCAGAAGCACGCCGTTGAGGATGGATTGCAGGAAGGGCGAGACGTTCATCAGGTTCATGCCGTTGGCCAGCATGGCGAGCAGCAGGCTGCCCATCAGGGTGCCGAGTACTCCGCCGATCCCGCCGGTCATCTGCGTGCCGCCGAGCGCCACCGCGGCGAGCGAGCTGACCGTCAAGGGAAGCCCCACCGTCGCATCGCCCGACGAAATGCGGCCGGCCAGCAGCAACCCGCCGAAAGCTGCGAAGATCGCGCAGATCACATAGGCGGCGATCACCCGCCGCTGGACGGGAATGCCGTTCAGCCGCGCATTCGCAGTCGACCCGCCCAGAGACAGGATGTGCAACCCGAGACGTGTCCGCGACAGGATCCACCAGGCTACGAAAAGGCCGACGGCACTCCAGCAGACCGCCAGCGGGATGCCGAGAAACCGCTCGTTGGCACTGGCGATCAGAAAGCCGGGAACATTCCCGCCTGGTGTGGGACGCAGGGTCAGGGCAAGCCCCGTGACGATGGAGCCCGTCGACAGCGTGGCGACGATCGGGTGAAGCCGCAAAGGTCCAACCAGAATGCCGTTCACGGCGCCGACCGCCGCGCCCGCCGCCAACGCCAGCGGCACGGCGATTTCGGGCGGCAGCGGGCTGGCGACGATGGCGGTCGCAAGGCCCACTACCGCACCGACCGACACATCGAGACCGCCGGCGAGGATCACCACCGTCTGCCCGAGCGCGACCAGCAGCAGGGGCGCCGCCTGGATCAGCAGGTTGGACAGGTTGGCGACACTGGTGAAACGGTCACTGACCGCGGCCAGAAAAAGCGCAACGATGACGAGCAGGAGGAGCGCCAGTCCTTGCGCGCCGCGGCGTGAGCGAGCCTGACCCCGAAGCGCCTGCCGCACTGCCGAAAGCACAGCCATCACGACGCCCTCCTCTGCGGTTCATGAGGCCCGTCGGTGATGGCGGCATGAAGGATGCTTTCCTCGGTCACCCCACCAGAAGAGAACCCGGCGACGATCCGGCCGCCGCGGACCACCAGGATGCGGTCGCAAAGGCCAATCAGTTCGTTCATCTCGCGCGACATCAGGAGGATCGCGCCGCCGTCCTGGGCCACGAAGTCCCGCAGGATCGCGTAGATCTCGGCCTTGGCCCCGACGTCGACGCCGCGGGTCGGCTCCTCGATCAGCAGGACACGGGCGCCCGACATCAGCCAGCGGCCCAGCATCACCTTCTGCTGATTGCCGCCCGATAGCGTCCCAACCGGCTGCACGGCGGAGGTGGCCTTGACGTGCAGCATCCGCATCATCCCTGCCACGCCGGCGCCATGGCTGCGCGCCACCGCCCCCAGTCCCCGCTTCTGGTGCAGGCCGAGGGCCATGTTCTCGTCGATGGGAAGCGAGAGGTAGAGCCCCTCCTTCTTGCGATCCTCGGGCATGAAGACGATGTTGTCCGCGACCTGGGCGGCCACCCCGCGTGCGGGATCGTGGCGACGGAGACCGCCATCGGCCGCGAAGGTCTCGACCGTCACGCCCGCGCAGGGTTCGGCACCGGCAAGAGCCCGCAAGATTTCGCGTTGGCCCTGCCCTTCCAGGCCCGCCAGTCCGACGATTTCGCCCTTATGCACCGTCAGGGAGACGGGAGGGACCCCCTCCCGCAGGCGCAGGTCCGTCACCCGCAGCGCGGCCTGATTGGTCGCCGTTCCGGCGCCCGGAAAATAATCCTCGAGACTGCGCCCCACCATCATCGACACGAGGCCGTCGCGGTCGAGACTTGCGACCGGCCGGGTGTCGACCAGCCGGCCGTCCTTTAGCACCGTCACGGTGTCGCAGAGGTCGAAGATCTCGTCGAGCCGGTGTGAAATGTAGAAGATCAGACGTCCCGCAGCCTGCAAGTCGCGGATCAGACGCTTCAGCTTCACGACGTCTTCCGCGCCCAGCGCGGCCGTCGGCTCGTCGAAGATGAAGATATCGGCATTGGCCGAAACGCCGCGGGCGATTTCGACCATCTGCTGTTCGGCGACCGTCAGCGATGCGATGAAGCGGCGTGGATCGAGATCGAGCCCCACCTCTTCGAGCACACGCCGCGCTTCGCGCAGCATCCGCGCCCGGTCGAGCGCCCCGTACCAGGTGGCGGGTTCGTGCCCCAGGAACAGGCTTTCGGCGATCGTGAGGTTCTCGATCAGCGAGAGCTCCTGGAAGACCGTCGAGACGCCTCCCCGCAGCGCCTCAAGCGGCGAAGCGAAGGCCACCTCGGCGCCGCGCAGAAGGATGCTGCCCGCATCCGGGCGCACCACGCCGCCGATGATCTTCATCAACGTGGACTTGCCCGCGCCATTCTCTCCGGTCACCGCGTGGACAGAGCCCGCACGGCCCCGCAGCGTGACGTCGCCGAGGCACATCACCCCGGCATAGGCCTTGGTCAGGCCTCTCGCCTCTAGCAGATACATCGTCCCCTCCACGGTCGGCATCCGCGCAGGCGGCAGAAGCCGCCTGCGCCGGCGCTTCACTTCTTGAAGATTTCCTTGAGCTTCTCTTCAGGAAGACTGGTGGGGAACCAGAGGTTGTCGTTCAGGTCGGGACGATAGAAGCTGTCGCGACGTTCCTGCAGGATCGGGGCGGGACGCCCGACATAGCGGTGATAGAGCGGCTTGCCTTCCAGCAGCGCCACCGCCGCCCGCACCGCGGCCGCACCCTGCTCGGGCGGGAAAACGGCGGCCATCGACGTCGCGTTCGCCGCCTTCCAGACGCCGAAGAACCCGTTGTTGCCCTCGCCCGATATCGGCGGGATCGGCTGGCCAAGCTCCTGGAACACCTCGATGCAGGCATGGCTCATCGCCGCGCCGGACGACCAGATGCCATCGGGATTCGGATCGCTGAGGGCCAGCGCTTCGCAGACCTGCTTGCCCTTGTCGTAGGACCAGTCGCCGTGCTGTTCGGACGAGATGACGATATCGGTGCCCTTGAGCGCCTCGACCAGCCCGTCATAGCGCAGCTGATCCTCCGAAACGCCCGCCTGTCCGCGCAGCACCCAGATCCGGCCCTTGCCGTTCAACTGCTGGACGATGAAGTCGCCCATCACCTTGCCGAAATGGATGGGGTCGCCCTGCAGCTCAACCGTATATTTGTCGGTATCCACCGCAGTCGAGTGGACGACCACGGGAATGCCCGCCGCCGTCGCCTTCTCGATCACCGGCGAGACGGCGGTGAGGCTGATCGGCGCGACCACCAGCGCGTCGACCCCCTGCGCGACCAGGTCCTCGATGTCGGCGATCTGCTTGGTCGGATTGGAATCGGCGTTGGTGACGATGAACTCCT
The DNA here is from genome assembly GCF_900148505.1 of Pseudoxanthobacter soli DSM 19599. NCBI lineage: Bacteria > Pseudomonadati > Pseudomonadota > Alphaproteobacteria > Hyphomicrobiales > Segnochrobactraceae > Pseudoxanthobacter > Pseudoxanthobacter soli. The sequence continues at coordinate 1,007,982 of NZ_FRXO01000001.1, forward strand.
GGATATTGGGATTCTGGGAGGCGGCGTACTCGGCCTCCTGCGCCATCTGGATCATCCAGGTGTTGCCGAACCCCCAGATGCTGAATCCGATCTTCCAGGGAGGGGCCTTGGTGAACTTGCCGGCCGGGATGACCGGATTCACACCCTCCCGCGGCACCATTCCGTCCATCAGGCTGACGTCCTGGGCAAAGGCGGGCGCAGCGAAGCACAGGGTCGCCAGAAGGGCGGCCCGGACCGTTCTCAACATGAATTTCCTCCCATTATTCGCGCGGAACGTCTGCGCGTCCCTTGCTGAATGCAAACTGCCATCTGGTGCACCAGATGTCAATTCGCAGCTGTCTGTCTGGACGCTTTTCTTGAGATCGTTGGGGAAACAGCTCGAACGGCGGGAAGAATTGACATCTGGTGCACCAAGTACGACTAGATGTGCGGCAAAGGAGGCGCCATGACCGAACTCGAACGCCCGAGATCCCTGACGGCTCTGGTGACGGAGCACGTCCGCAACATGATCGTGCGGGGCGAAGTGCCGCTGGGCGCGTCGATCTCCGAGCGCAGCATTTCGGCGGAGCTGAAGGTATCGAAGACCCCTGTGCGCGAAGCTCTGGCTCAGTTGCGCAATGAAGGGCTGGTGACGATCGTGCCCCAGTCGGGCGTGCGGGTCTTCACCCTCAGCTCACGCGAGGTGCGCGCGATCTGCGCCTTCCGCCGGGTCACCGAAAATGCGGCCCTGCAATTCGCCATGGCGGAAAATGCCGGCGCGCTGCTCGCCGATCTCGAGCGGATCGAACGGGAGATGCTGCGGGCGCTCGGCGAAGGCGACGTGAGGCGCTATCTGGACCTGGACACCGCCTTTCACCTGGCCTTTTTCGCCCATTGCGGCAATCCCTATCTGCAGAGCGCCTACGCGCTCTATTCGGGCAAGATCGCGGCTTTGCGCACCCATCTCGCGGTAAGGCCCCAGCACACATCGCTGTCGCTGGCGGAGCACACGCAGATCGTCGCCGCCGTGCGTGATCGCGACATGGAGCGGCTTTCGGCGATCCTGGATGCGCATCTGGCGCGCACCCAGGAGACATATGAGATCGGCGTGGAGGACATCACGAAGGGCTGAGCATCAGCGTGCTCAGCGGCGTTCAAGCACCTGATTGAGCAAGATCGCGCCCACGATCAGCCCTCCCCGCACGACATATTGCCAATAGTCCGACACGTTCATCAGCGTCATTCCATTGCCGATGAAGCCCAGGAACAGCACGCCGATCAGCGTGCCGGTAATTCGCCCGCGTCCGCCGAACAGATTGGTGCCGCCGATGATCACCGCCGCGATGACATCGAGCTCGAGTCCTGCCGCGGTCGATCCCGTGCCCGACCCGATCTGCGAGGCGATGAGCAGTCCCGAGATCGCCGTCAGGCCGCCTGTGATGACGAAGGTCATCGTCTTGACCACGCCCACCCGGATCCCGGACAGGCGCGCCGCCTCGGCATTGCCGCCCACCGCGTAGACCGCGCGGCCGAAGGCCGTGTGGGACATCAGGAAGTGCATCCCCGCGAACACCGCCACGAACACGAAGACGGGAAAGGGAATGCCGTAGACGCTGCCGTTGCCGAAAAAGCCGAACCAGGTGGGGAAACTGGCCAGCGGAAAGCCGTCGGTCAGCAGGTTGGCGGCACCGCGCATCGCCGTGAAGAGACCGAGCGTGGTGATGAAGCTCGGCACGTTGAACCGCGCCCGCAGCGTGCCGGTGAAAAGACCGCAGGCCATACAGATCGCCAGCGCGCCCACGGCACCGAGCGATACGGCGGCCACATCGCCCGTCACCGGCGTCAGAAGGTCCACCGCCCACGCCGCGAAGCAGCCGGCCAGCGCGACGCCCGATCCCACCGACAGGTCGATCTCGCCGCTGATGATCACCGCCGTCATGCCGAAGGCGATGATGCCCAGCATCGACACGCTGCGGAACACGTTCAGCAGGTTCGCCGAACTGCCGAAGCCGGGCGCCAGCAGGAACAGCGCCACGATCAGCGCCACCAGGCAGACTTCCATGATGTAGAAACGCAGGGACCAGCCGCGCCGTGCGCGCGGCGGCCCCTGAAAGGTCGCCGCCTCAGACATCGAGGGTTCCTTTCATGCAATAGCTGTAGAGATCGCTGAGACTGACACGGCCGGGATCGACCTCGCCCACGACCCGCCCGTGGTGCAGCACGAGGATCCGGTGCGCGATGCTGTGCACTTCTTCCAGTTCACTGGAGACGAACACCGAGGCCACGCCTGCCGCCGACTGCGCCGCGACGATGTCGAAGATCTGCTGTTTGGCCGCCAGGTCGATACCCCGGGTGGGTTCGTCGAAGAAGATGACGCGCGGCCCGGTGTTCAGCCAGTTGCCGACCACCACCTTCTGCTGGTTGCCGCCTGAAAGTGAGGAGACCGGCAGGCCAGGATCGGCGACCTTGATCTGCAGATCGAGGATGCGGCGATCGACCAGACCCTGCTGCAGCCGGGGCTGCAGGATCCCGCCGGGTGCGATGCGCGACAGGTTGGCCAGGACGAGATTGTCGGAAATGGAGGCGATCTGCACCAGCGACTGGTGCTTTCGATCCTCGGGGGTGTAGGCCAGCCCCAGATCGCGCATTCGCCGCGGCGTCGGGTTTGGAACCTCCCGCCCGTCCAGCACGATCCGCCCGCGGTCGGGATGATCCGCCCCGAAGATTGCGCGCAGCACCTCGGTCCGACCCGATCCGAGCATGCCGGCGAAGCCCAGAACCTCGCCGGGATAGAGCGAAAACGAGACGTCCGAGAAGACGCCTCCGCGCCCCAGCCCCTGCACTTCGAGGACCGGCGTCGTCCGCACCACATCGGACCGGGCGATGCGGTGCGTAGCCCGCTCGCCGAACATCATCGAGACGATCTCGGCGGGGCTGGACCGCGCGAGTTCGACCGCACCCACGAGCATGCCGTCGCGCAGGACGGTGCAGGTGTCGCAGATCTCGAACAATTCGTTCATGCGATGCGAGATGTAGATGACGGTCACGCCCCGGTCGCGCAGACGCCGGATCAGCGCGAAGAGCTGCCCGACCTCATGGCCGGCAAGTGCGGATGTCGGCTCGTCCAGAAGCAGGATCTTGGGATTGCTCGCCGCCGCCTTGACGATCTCGACCGCCTGCTGCTGGCCGACGGTCAGCCGGTCGACGCGCTGATCGGCGTCGAGATCGACCTCCATGTCGGCCAGCAGGACGGCCGCCTCGCGGCGGATGCGCGACCAGTCCACCGAATTGACCCCGAACCGGCGGCGCCTGGGCAGGCGGCCGAGAAAGATGTTCTCGGCGATGGTCAGCGACGGCACCAGCGACAATTCCTGATGGACGGTCGCGATCCCGGCCGCGAGCGCGTCTCCGGGACCCGTCAGCTCCACCCGGCGACCGCCGACCCACAGCTCTCCGATCGTCGGAGAGATGGAGCCGGCGATCATCTCGATCAGGGTCGATTTCCCCGAGCCGTTCTTGCCCATCAGGGCGTGAACGCGCCCGGCGCCAAAACACAGCGAGACGTCACGCAGCGCGATGTTCTCGCCGTAAGCCTTTGTGACTCCGCGCAGTTCTATGGAATTTGCCTCTGTCATGGGCACCTCGGGCAATCGGGGGCGGACAGCGGCATCAGTTGGTCTTCGTCAGCGTCGCCGCATAGGCCGCGATGGCCTCGGGATTGGCACGAGACAGGGGAATGACCGGCACCTCGATGTGACGCTCGACGGGCTCCCCCTTCACCGCGGCGATAGCCGCCTGGACGGCATCTTCGCCGATCAGTTTCGGCTGGGCCGCCGTGGTGGCGTAGAGCGCTCCCTTCTCGTCCTGAAGGAACCGGACGATCTGCTCCGAGCCGTCGGTACCGAAGACATAGACCTCGCCCTGACGGCCGGCGCGCATCACCGCCTGCACCGCCCCGACGGTCCCGCCTTCGTTGGCCGCGTAGATGATCTGGATGTCCGGATTGGCCGTCAGCATATCCGTCACCACGCGGACGGCCTGCTCGGCGAGCCAGGCGTCCTGCCGGGACACGATGTCGAGTTCCCCGCCGGACTTGGCCGCATCAAGGAAGCCGTTCGTCCGCTCATCGCTGAGCGAAGCGAGCTGGGCGCGGAAGCCGATCAGCGCGACCTTTGCCTTGCCGCCGAGATGATCCTTGATGTAGGCGGCGGCAGCTTCGCCCGTACCTTTGCCCATGTTGGTGCCGGAAGAGCCGACGGTCGCGACCGGCAGGTCGGACTTAACGCCCGTGGTCCAGGTTACCACCTTGATGCCGGCATCGACGGCGCGCTTCAGGGCGGGAATCGACGCCTCCTCACCCAGCGGGGCGATCACGATCGCCTTGATGCCGCGGGCGATGTAGGTGTCGATCAGCGCGGCCTCCTTCTCCAGCTTGTTGTCGGAATTGGCGGTCAGGATCTCGACGCCGGCCTGTTTGGCGGCGGCCTTCATGCCGAGCTCCACGCTGCGCATGAACATGTCCTGCTGGAAGATGACGCCGGCGATGGAGATGTCATCGGCCCGGGCGGCTCCGGCCGAAAGGGCGAGCGCGAGGGCGGCGTATTTCAAAAGCTTCATGATGTCCTCCCTTATTGCCTTGGTCGTGAAGCCTGCCGCGACGGGCCCGGCTTCCCCGCCGGCTGTCATCCGGAACAAAATCCGGGATAGCGGCGATGTGGCCTTGCACATCTGACATGTTACATCTTACATTTCAAGCGAGATGATGGAACGGGAACGAACCGGTTGGGTTGCGGCGTAGCGACGGGTCAACCGGCCGGTTATGGTCGGCTGATCCGGCCCGCGGCGAGCGACCACACGGGAACCTTTCGCAATGAACCTTTCACGCAAGATCGAACGCCCCAGGCCAATCAACGAGATCGTCCTCGAGCGCCTGCGCGACGACATCGTGAACGGCGTCCTGCAACTGGGAGAGAAGATTTCCGAACAGCAGCTTGCCGATGCCTATGAGGTCACCAAGGCACCGATCCGCGCCGCCTATGGACGCCTGCAGTCCGAGGGCTTGGTGGAGATCCGTCCTCAGTCCGGGACGTATGTCTTCCGCCCGACCCATGAAGCATTGCGCTCCCTGTGCGAATTGCGGATCGCGCTGGAGCTGGAGGCCGCCCGACTGTCGATACAGCGCGCCCCGCTTCGTCTATCGCAACTGGTGACGGAGAATTACGCGCAGATGCTGGTGGCGCTCAGTCGGGATGACAGCAACACTTACCACCAGCTCGACACCGCTTTGCACCTGATCTTCTTCGAGTTGGCCGATTCCCCCTATCTTTACGAGACCTACCGCGCGCGGGTCTCGTCGGCCTTCGCGGCGCTGCGCAACCGCTTTTCCCAGGCGCGGCCGCACAACGAATTCTCCATCCGCCAGCATCAGGAAATTCGCGATCGCGTGGTCGCTGCCGATCTGCCGGGCCTGCAGTCGATCCTGCGCGAGCATGTGGAGCACACCGAAACCTATTACGAGGCGTTTCTCGCAACCGGCTGAAGACGGCCACGCGATAGCGAGACGCGACCTGAACTAACCTGTTACCTATCACAACAAGGGCAGAAAAATGGGCCTTCAGGAAAAAGACGAAAATCCCAGAACTCCCTATCAGCTCCCCTTTCCCAAGGACGCGCTGGAAGAGATCGTCATACCCAACGCCGTAAACTGCGACGAACGGCTCTGGGTGCCGCAGGCCGAAAACGTGTGGTTCCGCCCGCTCTGTCTCAACCGTTCGCAGGGATACTGGATGAACCTGCTGAAGGTGCGCAAAGCGGGTGTGCTCTCCCGCCACCGTCACCCGCAGCCGGTCCATGGCTGGGTGTTGAAGGGGCGCTGGTACTATCTGGAACACGACTGGGTCGCAGAAGAAGGCGGCTACGTCTACGAGCCGCCCGGCGAGACCCACACGCTCGTTGTGCCCGACGATGTCGAGGAGATGATCACCTATTTCCAGGTCAATGGCGTGATGTGTTACGTCGACCCGTGGGGAAAGGTTCTCGGATACGAAGACGTCTTCACCAAGATCGACATGTGCCGAAAGCACTTCGACGAGGTCGGTCTTGGCTCCGACTATGTCGAGCGTTTCATCCGTTGAATCCGGTCAGATCATGTCCCGTTCAGATCAAACCGCTCTGAACGGCAAGGATATGATCAAGCTTTTGAAGCTGGAGCGATTTCTTGTCGATCCGATGATCCCATCAGATCGGAAGGCGTTCTAGCGAGAGGTGAACCCATGGCTATCTGGCCGATCGATTGTTTTCGCGACAAGGTTCTGGTCGTCACCGGCGCGACGTCGGGCATAGGCGCCGCCATCGCCCGGGGCTTCCAGAGCGAAGGCGCCCGCGTCGTCGTAACCGGAGCGACCGAGGCGGAGGTCGCCCGCGCCCGCGATGAGATGCCCGGTATCGACGCCCGCGTTCTCGATGTTCGCGATGGCGCAGCCGTGAGCGCTCTGTTCGCCGCTCTGCCCCGCCTCGATCATCTGGTGAACTGCGCTGGCATCATCCGGCGCGGCGACGAATGCGAGCCGGAGGTCTTCGCCGATGTCGTCGATATCAACCTGACGGGAACGATGCGCACCTGCACCGCTGCCCGGCCCTTGCTGGCGCAGAGCCGCGGGACCATCGTCAACACCGCGTCGATGCTCTCCTTCTTCGGCGGCGGGCTGGTGCCGGGCTACTCGGCGTCGAAGGGCGGTGTGGCCCAACTGACGAAATCACTGGCGATCGCCTACGCGAAAGAGGGGATTCGCGTGAATGCCATCGCGCCGGGCTGGATCGACACGCCGCTTACCCGCGCCCTTCAGCAGGACGAAGGCCGGGCGCGCGCCATCCTGTCGCGCACGCCGATGGAGCGGTGGGGCAAACCCGAGGAACTGACGGGCGGCGTGGCCTATCTCTCCTCTCCGCTTTCCAGTTTCGTCACCGGCGCCGTGCTGGTGATCGACGGCGGCTATCTGATCACCTGACATGCGACGCTATTATTCCGGCCACGATGTGGAGCGCGCCCGCAGCATCGAAGAACTGCGCCGCATGGCGATGCGGCGCATCCCGAATTTCTGCCGCGAATATCTGGAAGGCGGCGCCGAGGACGAAGTCACACTTCGGCGCAACCGCAGCGTTTTTGAGGGATGGGCCTTCCTGCCGCGGACCCTGGTCGACGTGACCCGGCGCGTCCGGTCCGTCGATCTGTTCGGGCAGCCGATTGCCTCGCCCTTTCTGATCGGCCCGACCGGATTCAACGGCATGCTGACGCGGCGGGGCGATCTGGCTCTGGCCCGCGCCGCCGCCGCCGCGGGGATACCGTTCACCCTCTCCAACGTTTCGAACACCGCGCTCGAGGACATCGCGGACAAGGCGGGCGGCCGTCTCTGGATGCAGGTCTATCTCTACCGGTCTCGCCGATTCGTGCACGATATCGCCAAGCGCGCCGAGCGTGCGGGGTTCGAGGCACTGATCGTCACAACAGATCTCCCCGCCTACGGCAATCGCGAATGGGATGCGCGCAACTTCCGCTCAGGCGCCCGGCTCACGCTTCGCAACCTGATCGACACGGCCTGTCATCCGCGCTGGCTGTGCGACGTGTTCCTGCCCGACGGAATGCCGAGATTTCGCAACCTTGGCGACCTGCTGCCGCCGGGCAAGGACCATGCGGCCGGTGCCTCCGCCATCCTGGCGCGCGAGCTCGACCCCTCGCTGAACTGGCAGGACATCGCATGGCTGCGCGACCTGTGGCCGGGAAAGCTGATCGTGAAGGGCATTCTCGACCCGCATGATGCAGAGCAGGCCCGGCATTTCGGCGTCGATGGCGTGATCCTCAGCAATCACGGTGGGCGGCAACTGGATGGCGCCATCTCTCCGATGGAAATTCTCCCGGACGTCGCCGCCCTCCTGAAAGGTCACGTGGCCGTTCTGATCGATGGCGGCTTCCGCAGAGGCAGCGACATCGTCAAGGCCCGCGCCCTTGGGGCGGACGCCGTCCTCCTCGGACGCGCGACGCTTTATGGCCTCGCGGCCGGCGGCGAAAAGGGCGCGGCACGGGCGATTCACCTGCTGACGCAGGAAGTGGACCGCGTCCTCGCCCTGCTCGGATGCACCGACATCCGGAACCTTGGCCCTGAAGTCCTTCGCCCTGTCTTCAATTCGATTTCCGGAGGGCAAGCGTGACCCGCATTCATAAGCTCCCCGGCCATGTCCTTGTCACGGGCGCGGGCGGCAATCTCGGCGGCAAATCCGTGGCGCTGCTCTCGCGCCTGCCATGGTGCCGGCGCATCACCGCCCTGCACTCGCCGCGCCGGCCTCCCCCGCCGCCCTCCGGCAAGGTCACATCCCATGGCGCCGATCTGACCGATGCCAAAGGTGAGTGGCGGGGCCATCTCGACGGTGTCGATGCCGTGCTGCATTTCGCGGCGGTCAATCCCGTACCCGAAAGCGATTGGGCCGACGCCATGGCCTCGTCCGACATGACCTTCAACCTCGGTCTGGCCGCCCTTGCCGCCGGCGTCGGTCGCTTCGTCAACTGCTCGTCCAACCACGCCATCGGCGGCTACAAGGATGCGCCGCTCGCCGAGACGGTTTCCGGGGGCAGGATGAGCGAGGATCTGCCGCCGGCCCCCGGCACGCGCTGGAACAATGGGCATATCGACCTCGATTCGACGCCCTACGGCGCCTCGAAGGCCATCGCCGAGCGCTTCTTCCTGATGCTCGCCGCGCAATCGGAGGGCCGGATGACCGCGGTATCTCTGCGGATCGGCTGGGCGCTGCCCGGCGAGAACGACCCGCGCGACATCAGCGTTTCCGGCTCGCCGACGGGCCAAGGCGCGACGGAGGCTGCGGCGCCCGATGAGGCGCGGGCCCTGCGCTGGTTCCGCAACATGTGGATCTCGAACGGCGATTTCGAACGCCTGGTGATCGCAGCCCTGACGGCCGATGACGCCGGCTGGCCGGCGCCGGGCCTGATCGTCAATGGCGTGTCCGACAATTCCGGTTCTGACTGGAGCCTGACAGCCGCGCGCCGCCATCTCGGCTATGCCCCACAGGACGACATCTACCGTCACCTCGAGAAGGGACTCGACTGATCCATGACCCGGACGCTTCGCCTGATCATCGGCTCCTACACCCATTCCCTGCCCCATGTGCAGGCCCGCGGTGAAGGCATCTCGTTCGTCGACCTGGACACGGAATCGGGCCGCTTCACCCCGGTGGCGTCGCATCCCGACATCCGGAACCCCAGCTATCTGAAACTCGACGGAGACCTTCTCTACGCGGTCGAGGAACTGGACGCGGACGAAGCGACGCTGACCGTGTTCGCCTGCGACACGGCGGCGGCGCGGCTGGCGCAGCGGGCGAAGGTGCCGGCCCATGGCGCCTGGCCCTGTCACATCGGCCTCGATGCCGGTGGCACGCGGCTGTTTCTCTCGAACTATCTCGACGGCTCGTTCGTCACATGGCCTTTGGACGGAGGCGGCCTGCCCCACGGCGCGCCCACCGTTCTGCGTCGCACGGGCCGCGGCCCCAACCCCGAGCGGCAGGACGGACCGCACGCGCATTTCGCCCTCGCCTCAACCGGCGGCACCCACGTGTGGATCTGCGACGCCGGCACGGACGAGATCGTGCGCTACCCGCTCACGGAGGGTGGCGCTGTCGCGGCGGAACCCGATCTTGTGCTGCGGGCTCCTCCCGGCTCCCTGCCGCGGCATATGACATTTTCACGGGACGGTACGCGGCTGTTCGTGGTCAGCGAGTTGGGCAATCTGGTCTCGACATGGCGTTTCGGGCCGTCGGGCCCTGAACTTCTCGGTCACGTCCCGACGCTCGCCCCGGGACATGCCGTCCCGAGCAGCTCCGCCGCGATCCGGCTGCACCCGGAGGGACGGTTTCTCTATTCGTCGAACCGGGGCGACGACAGCATCGCGGTCTTCGACACGCAGACCGCGTCCGGCCTGCCGGTGTTTCTCGCCACGGTTCCGACCGGCGGCCGCACTCCGCGTGAATTCGCGATCTCCGACGATGGGCGAACGATGATCGTCGCCCATCAGGACAGCCATTCGCTGACCGTCCTGCGGATTGAGCCCGACACAGGGGCTATCTCGCCTTTGGGCGGACCTTTCGCCATCGGAAGTCCGGTATGCGTGGCCATTTGCCCGTCCGCGCCGCCAGATGCCGCGGCATAGGCACGCCCGTCGACGACGCGGAGGCACCGAAGGCCGCGTCATGCCGCGTAGTGTGCCGCCGGCAATGGCCGTCCGGAACCGGACGGAGGCCACCTTCGCGCATCACGACGAACGGTGGCCGAGTGCCAGCCGCAGGCCGAAGCCGATCAGCGCGCAGGCGAAGATCCACTTCTGCAGGCGCTGGACGATCGGGTGCCTCGCCATCCACCGCCCGAGCGCCGCGCCGACGCCCGCATAGGCGAGGTCGAAGACAAGGCCGACGGCGACGAGGATTGCCCCCAGCATCAGGAACTGCCCCGCAGAGTTGCCATCATCGGCGCGGATGAATTGCGGCAGCAGAACCGAACAGAACAGAAGCGCCTTGGGATTGAGCAGGTTGGTGAGCAGGCCCCGGCGCAGGGACGCGGTCCATGATCGGCGGGCTCCCGCCGCCCGCAGGCTGCCCGCTTCGCGCCATAAGTCCGAAGCCCGAAGCATCCCGATACCGATCCAGACAAGATAGGCGGCACCGGCGAGGCGCACGAGATCGAACAATGTCGGTGCCGCTTGCAGCAGCGCGGCAAGACCGACGGCGGCAAGGCCGACATGCGTCGCGCGGGCTGCCGCAAGTCCTGCCGCTACCGCGAAGGCGTGGGTCCTGCCGCTGAGTGCGCTCGTCTGCAGGATCAGCACCATGTCCGGCCCGGGCACGAGATAGGCAAGGCAGAGCGCGCCGGCGAAGACCCATAAGCCAGCCATCGTTCACTTCCTCCGCTTTGTTCGACGGAGACGTTCGTACCCGGGAATGCGATGGTGAGTCCTTGCGAATATCACCTCGAAATGGCCTGTTGTTGGCATATCATGCCAGCAGGAACGGTCCATTTCGCCAGGAGATGCCAATATTGAAGCTCGATGCCATCGACCGCCGAATCCTCGCCGCGCTCCAGCGAGACGGCCGCCTGACCAATGTCGAACTCGCCGAGGAAGTCGGCCTCTCGCCGTCGCCCTGCCTGCGGCGGGTCCGGATGCTGGAGAAAGCGGGCGTAATCCGCGGCTACCACGCCGCACTCGACCGGGGCGGTATCGGCCTCGGCTTGACGGTGTTCGTCGGCATCAAGGTCGAGCAGCATCGCGACGAGGCGGCCGCGGCCTTCCGCGAGGCCGTCCAGTCGCTGCCGGAGGTGATTTCATGCCATCTCGTTTCCGGCGAGGCCGATTTCCTCCTCCAGGTCGCGGTTCCCGACCTCGCCGCCTACGAGCGCCTGTTGCTCGATGCGCTGCTCAGGCTGCCGGGCGTGAGCGACATCCGCAGCAATTTCGCCATCCAGACGGTGAAGGCAGCCGGGGCGTTACCGCTGGACCACCTGCCTGCCGCGACCGGGCCTCAGACACCCTGAGGTGAGAGCGGCCGCGTCGGTTCGAGTGCGATCTCGGAACGCACCCGACCGTCCGGCCCGGACGGCCGGAGTCAGCCGATTCGAGCACCGCCTGCGGCATCGAACAGGTGCAGCTTCGAGGGGGCGCCGCGCACATGCACACGCTGGCCGGCGGCGATATCGGCCGCGCGCGGGCATTCGACGGTCAGCATCCTCGTATGCCCGACCTCGACATAGGCATAGGTCTGACTGCCGAGCCGCTCGGCGACCGCGATCTCGCCGGCGAACCACGCCTCGTCCGGACCGCAGAGTTCCAGGTCCTCCGGCCGGATGCCGGCGACGAGATTCTGTCCCTCCCGCAGGAACGGGCGCACCGCGTCGGGAAGGGCGACGGTCGCGCCCAGCATGGCGAGCGAGCTTCCCTGCCCCGCGACGGTGGCCGGCAGCGTGTTCATGGTCGGGCTGCCGATGAAACGCGCGACGAACAGCGTCGCAGGACGATGGTAGAGCTCCAGCGGCGCCCCGATCTGCTCGACGTGGCCGGCATTCATCACCACGATCCGGTCGGCGAGCGTCATCGCCTCCACCTGGTCGTGGGTGACATAGACGGTGGTCGCCTTCATGCGGTTGTGCAGCTTGGCGATTTCGAGCCGCATCTCGACCCGCAGCGCCGCATCGAGATTGGAAAGCGGCTCGTCGAACAGGAAGGCCGCCGGCTCGCGCACGATCGCCCGGCCCATGGCGACGCGCTGGCGCTGCCCCCCGGAGAGTTGCGACGGGCGGCGGCCGAGAAAGTCCTCGATCTTGAGGATGCCCGCGGCGTGAGCCACCCGGCGGCCGATCTCGTTCTCGTTCGCGCCGCGCATCTTCAGGCCGAACGACATGTTCTCCTCGACGCTCATATGCGGATAGAGCGCGTAATCCTGGAACACCATGGCGATGTTGCGCTCGGCCGGCGGCAGGTCGTTCACCCGGGCGCCTGCGATATCGAGATCACCGCCGGTGATCTCCTCCAGCCCGGCGATCATGCGCAGCAGCGTGGACTTTCCGCAGCCGGACGGACCGACCAGCACCAGGAACTCGCCGCTCTCGATCTCGAAATCGATGCGGCGGATCACTTCCACGTCGCCATAGGCCTTGCGCACGCCCTTCAGAGCGATCGCTGACATCCCGTTTCCTCCAAGGTCGCCGTTTAGGGCTTGACTGCATTATCGTTATCATTATCGATAATGATATTCCGATCCTGTGGCAACCCCCGCTCACAGCCGGCAACCCGCGATCTGGTCCGTCCGCATGGTGTATCTTTCCGGCAAGTCAACGAGCAGGTCGGCGGGCCGCCCGCCCAAGGCCAGCACCGCGTTCAACGCATTGAAGCGCGACATCATGCTCGGCACGCTGCCGGCGGGTGCCGGTCTGACAGAACTCGACCTCGCCGCCCATTTCGGCTGCAGCCAGGGCACGGTGCGCGAGGCGCTGCTGCAGTTGCAGGAGGAAGGACTCGTCCACCGCCGCGGCCACCGCGGCACCCAGGTGTCGGATTGCACCGAGGACGAGGCGGCGGAAATGTTCCGCCTGCGCGACCACATCGAGAGTGCCGGCCTGCCCCGCACGATGGCGGCGCCGAGCCGGACGCTCATTCCCGATCTCGAGGCCATGCTGGGCGACATGCTGCGGGCGGCGGAAGCCGACGACGAACTCCAGCTCGCTGCGATCGACCGGGATTTCCATCGCCGCATCCTGCAGGACGCGCGGCTTCCCGCGCTCGATCCGATCCTGCATCGCTGCCTGATCCACAATCACCGCTTCAAGATTTCCCGCAGCCTCGGCGTCCGCAACCTCACCGCGACGGCGATGCGCCATCGCACCCTGATCGACGCCATCGCCGGCGGCGACGTCGCCGCGGCCAGCGCGGCCATGCGGCACCACATCGCCACCATCGTCGATCTCGGGCCAGAGCTGTTCCCGGGGTCGAATCAATGAGCGCGCGCGGAGACGGCTCGACCGATCCCGGCATCCTCTCACCGGAGATGCGCGCCCTGCTCGACGCGGTGGCGGCCGAAACGGGACCGGTGCCGGACGGCACGCTTCTTCCGCCGGCCGAAGGCCGCGCTCTCGCGGCGCGGACCAATGCCCGCTGGAACGTGGATCTGCCGCCGATGGCTGCCGTGACCAATGCCCGCGTGCCGGCCAATCCCGCACTCGGCTCGGCCGAGGTGCCGCTTCTCATCATCACGCCGCCGGATGCCGGCGCCGGAACGATCCTCTACGTCCATGGCGGCGGCTTCGCCTTCTGCAGCCCGCAGACCCACGAGCGTTGTGCGCGCGTGCTCGCGCTGGAAGCCGGCATGACGGTCGTGCTGCCGGATTATCGGCTTGCGCCGGAGCACCCCTATCCCGCAGGGCTACTTGACGTCGTCGCCACCTTTCGCGCGCTTGCCGCGGGAACGGTGGCGTCCGTCGCCCCCGCGCCGCTGCTGGTGTCCGGCGATTCCGCCGGCGCCAACCTCGCGCTCGCCGCGATGCTGCACGAAGAGCGCGAGGGGCGCCCCCTGCCCGACGGAGGGCTGCTGTTCTACGGCAACTACACGGCCGACCTCTCGGGCGAGGCCTACGTGCGCTTCGCCGAGGGGCCCGGGCTCACCACCGCCCGCATGGGCCGCTACTGGTCCTGGTATGCCGGCGGACGCGCGCTGAACGGTGATCCCCTCGCCTGCCCCCTCGATGCCGGCGATGCCGCGCTTGGCGCTCTGCCCCCGCTCTATCTGATGGCGGCCGGCGTCGATCCGCTGTTCGGGGACACGGCGCGCCTCGCCGCTCGCCTCGCCGCGCTCGGACGCGACGACCGCTTCGACATCGTGCCGGGCGTCGTCCACGGCTTCCTTCAATACACCCGCGACCTCGCTGCCGCCCGCGTGGCGCTCGCTGCCGCCGGGCGCGCCGCGCGCGGCTTCTTCGCCTGAGCCAACAGACCATCAAGGCCGAAAACGGCCATTCACACGGGAGAAACGACCATGAAGAGCCCGACGCGCTTCGCGCGCCTCAAAAGCCTCGCAAAGGGTCTCGCCGTCGCGGCGGCCGTTGCGACCGGCCTCGCCGCCGGCACCGCCAGCGCCGAGACGGTCCGCTTCTGGTACCATTTCGACAATCCGGCCAATCCGATGTCGGATCTCGTTGCGAAGTTCGAGAAGGCCAATCCCGGCATCAAGATCGAAGCCGAGAACGTTCCCTGGAACAGCTACTACGACAATCTCTATACGGCGCTGATCGGCGGCAATGCGCCGGACGCGGCGATGGTCAAGCTGTTCGCCCAGCCGCGCCTCGTCGAGATGGGGGCGCTTGAGCCGATCGGCGACCGCATCGACGCGTGGCCGGGCAAGGCGGACCTGCTCGACAACCTGCTGACCCTCAACAAGGGGCCGGACGGCGTGCAGTATTATCTGCCGGTGCAATATGTCGTGCTCTATCTCTATTACCGCACCGATCTGTTCGCCGAAGCCGGCCTGAAGCCGCCGGCGACCTGCGACGAGTTCCGCGAAGCGGCCATCAAGCTCACCCACGCGCCGGAGCGCTACGGATTCGGCCTGCGCGGCGGCAAGGGCGGCTGGGACCAGTGGGGTTCGTTCGTGTTCTCGCGCGGCGCGAAGTTCAAGGCCGGCGGCCTGACGACGCCCGAGGCGGTCGCGGCCAACCAGTGGGTCATCGACCTGTTCCAGAAGGACAAGGTAATCCCGCCCTCCGCCCCGAACGACGGCTTCCAGGAGATCATCGCCGCCTTCAAGTCCGGCAAGACCGCGATGACGATCCACCACATCGGCTCGTCGAAGGATCTCGTCGCTGCGCTCGGCGACAAGGTCTCGGCCGTGCCTGTGCCGCGTTGCGGCGAGGGTGAGGACGGCCGCTGGACCTCCTATGGCGACGAGTCGCTGGCGATCTTCTCCTCTTCGACCGTCAAGGATGCGGCTTGGAAGTGGATTTCGTTCCTGGCCGAAGGCCAGAACAATGTCGACTTCAACAGCGCCACCGGCCAGATGACGGTCACCAAGTCCGGCGCCAAGGACTGGAAGCTGCACGAGCGCCGCTTCGTCGACGCCACCATCGAGTCGCTGCCGTTCGCCCACGTCCTGCCGGCGACGTCCGCGACCTCCGAATTCGTCAACACCGCCTGGCAGACCCAGATGCAGCGGGCGCTGACCGGGCAGATCACCTCGCAGCAGATGATGGACGAGCTCAACACGCTGTTCACGCAGTGACGCCGTCGGACGGCGCCCGGGCGAACCGGGTGCCGTCTCTCTCCTCCGCGCGCCGCTGTCACCGACATGCCCCTTGCGCGCGCCCCACGGCGAGAACCTGAAGAGACCGCCATGTCTGCCGCCTCAACGATACCCGCGTCCGGGCCGGCCCGCCCGCGTCCAACCGCTCCGGTCCGCAAGGCCGTGCCGTCCTGGCGCAGCGCCCGGGTCACGCCCTACTGGCTGCTGGCGCCTGCCGTGATCGTCACCGCCGTCATCGTGTTCCTGCCGATGGCGCAGGCCGTGGTGACGAGCTTCTACGATCTCGTGCTGTTCCGGCCCAACGCCAGCCGCTTCGTCGGCTTCGGCAACTACGTCAAGCTCTGGGCCGATCCGGTGTTCTGGGTGGCCTTGTGGAACACGGTGATCTGGATCGGCCTCACAGTGCCGTTGCAGATGGGCCTCGGCCTCGTCACCGCGATCCTGCTCAACCGCGAATTCCCGTGGCGGGGTCTCGCCCGCGCGCTCGTCATCATTCCCTGGGCGCTGCCGAGCGTCGTGATCGCGCTGATGTGGCGCTGGATCTACGACCCCAACACCGGCGTGCTCAACGACCTGCTGGTCTATCTGTCGGTGGTTCAGTCGGCCGTTCCCTGGCTGGCCGATCCGCATGTGGCGCTCTACGCCATCATCGCGACCCTCACCTGGCAGGGCTTCCCGTTCTTCGCGGTGATGATCCTCGCCGGCCTTCAGGGCATTCCGAGGAGCCAGTACGAGGCCGCGGCCCTCGATGGCGCCTCGGCCTGGCGCCAGTTCCGCCACGTCACGCTGCCGGGCATCATGCCGGTGCTCGCCACTGCCGGGCTGCTGCGCGTGATCTGGGTCGCGAACTCGATGGACGTCATCTTCGTGATGACCGGCGGCGGCCCCGGCTACTCCACCCACACCCTGCCGCTCTACGCCTTCATCAAGGCGCGGCAGAACCTCGATTTCGGCTACGGCAGCGCGCTCGCCGTGACCTTCACGATCCTGCTCGGGGCCTTCGTCGCCGTCTATCTGGCCCGCACCATGCGCGAGGTGGAGAAATGAACCGCCCGTCCACCCTGCGCCGCATCCTCACCACCGACCTGCCGGTGGCCGCCATCGTCCTCTTCGCCATGGCGCCGTTCGCCTGGATGGTGCTGACCTCGCTCACCCCCTCGGCGGAGATCGCGGCGAGCGGCGTGTCGCTGTCGCCGTCGGGCTGGAGCCTCGACAACTACGTCCGCCTGTTCGAGCAGACCTCGTTCCTGAAGAACATGCTCGACAGCCTGATCGTGGCGGGCGGCACGATGATCGTCGGCCTCGCCGTCGCGGTCAGCGCGGCCTATGCGTTCTCCCGCTTCCGGTTCGTCGGGCGCCGTTTCCTGATGCTGCAGTTCCTGCTCATCAACATGTTCCCGGTCGTGCTGCTGATCCTGCCGCTGTTCGTGCTGATGCGGCGGCTCGGCCTGCTCGACACCCATTTCGCGCTGATCCTCGCCAACGCCACCGTCGCGATCCCCTTCGCGGTGTGGATGCTGACGAGCTATGTCGGCGCCATCCCGAAGAGCCTCGACGAGGCGGCGATGACCGACGGCTGCTCGCGGCTGACGACGCTGCGGCGCATCGTGCTGCCGCTGATGATGCCGGGCATCATCTCCACCGGCATCTACATCTTCATCACCGCCTGGAACGAATATCTCTACGCGCTGACGCTCGGCGGGCGGAACGTCCGCACCGTCACCGTCGCCATCCAGACCCTGATCGGCGAATACCAGATCGAATGGGGTCTGCTCGCCGCCGGTGCGGTCGTCGGCGCGCTGCCCGCCACACTCCTCTTCCTCATCGTCCAGCGCCGGCTCATCGGCGGCCTCACCCAGGGGGCGGTGAAGGGCTGACCGCGCTCGGCTCCCACCGACCCCACGACGGACCATACCCAAGGACCTGTGTCATGAACCCGATCGGGTTGATCTCCATGCAATATGCGAGGCCGTTCACGGCCGAGCATTTCCCGCTCTTCGCCACCATGCGCGAGCACGGCTACGACTTCGTCGAGCTGCTCGTGCCGGAAGTCGGCGAGATCGACGCCGCCGCTGCCCGCCGGGCACTGGACGAGGCCGGGCTCGGCATCGTGCTCGCCGCCCGCGTCAATCTCCAGCGCAACCTCGCCTCGGCGGATGCCGACGCCCATCGCGCCGGCATCGAGTACCTGAAATACACCGTCGATCAGGCGGTCGCCCTCGGCGCCACCGTCGTTGGCGGGCCGCTCACCGGCAATCCGCTGGTGTTCGCCGGCCGCCCGCCCCAGCCGGTGGAGGAAAGCGAGCGTCTCGCCCGCAAGCAGCGGTGCGTCGACGGGCTGCGCGAGGCCGGCGATTACGCGGCGAAGGCCGGCATCGTCCTCGCGGTGGAGCCGCTCAACCGCTTCGAGAGCGACGTGCTCTGCACCACGCAGCAAGGCCTCGAGTTGCTCGATGCAGTCGATCATCCGGCCGTCAAGCTGATGCTCGACACCTTCCACATGCACATGGAGGAGAGTTCGATCGCCGAAGCGATCCTGCTCGCGGGCGATCGTGTCGCCCACTTCCAGGCCAACGAGAACCACCGCGGCTTTCCCGGCACCGGCGCCACCGACTGGGTCGCCGTGTGCCGCGCCCTGCATGAGATCGGCTACACCGGCCCGATCTCCCTCGAACCGTTCCGCCGCCGCGACGACCGTTTCGGCGTGCCCTTCGCCCAGTGGCGCGCGCCGCACGAAGACGAGAGCGACCGCCTCTCGGCCAGCGTCGCCTTCATGAAGTCGCACCTCACGCTCACGGAATACCGTCGATGACCCTCAAGATCGGTTGGATCGGCTGCGGCGTCCATGCAACGCAGATGCTGCTTCCTCAACTCGTGCGCCACGATGTGCAGATCGCGGCGCTGTGCGACATCGATGGCCAGCGGCTCGCCGGTGCGGGCCGGCAGTTCGGCGTCTCCAATCTCACCACCGATGTCGAGACGCTGCTCGCCACTTCCGGCCTTGATGCCATCGGCATGGCGGTCGGCCCCGACCAGCACCTCGCCTTCGGCAAGAAGGCGCTGGAACGCGGCCTGCCCGTGTTCATCGAGAAGCCGCCGGCCGGTACCGCCGCAGGCGCGCGCGAACTGCTCGCCGCCTCGGAGAAGGCCGGCAAGCCCGTGCTGGTCGGCTTCATGAAGCGCTATTCGGTCGGCAACAGGATGGCGGCCAATATCGTCCGCTCCGGCCGCTTCGGCGACGTTCTCGGGCTCACCGGCTATTACATGACGGCACCGGGTTACTTCGCCGGAAACGTCGATTATACCGGCTTCTTCCTGCACCACTGCGTGCATTACATGGATCTCGTGTCGTTCCTGGTCTCGCCGGTGAAGACGCTGTCGGCCCGCAAGGTCGAGAAGACACCCGGCCGGGTGCTGTTCCACGTCGGATTCGAGTTCGAATGCGGCGCCATCGGCAACATCGCGATGGGCACCATACAGTCCCGCGGCACCCCGGTGGAGCGGATCGAACTGATGGGCGACCACCAGCGCATCGAGGTCGACGATGTCATCGAGATCCGGTGGCACCGAAACCCGCCCTTCAAGATCGACGACCCCGGCGCGACGCTCGACGACGCGGTCGACAGCCTGACCTGGAAGCCGAACTTCACCGCGGCGGCGAACGAAGACCCGAAAGGCTACCATTCGCTGCTCGCCGACGTGGTTCCGGCCCTGTGCGGCGAGGTAACGCCTGCGCCGACCATCGCCGACGGCGTCGTCGCCATGGACCGGCTGGAGGCCCTGCGCCGCGAACTCGATCTCTGAGCGCTGCCCGGTCGCCAGCATCGTCCCGTCGAGACGCACCGGCGCGGCTTCCAGAGCCTGAGCACAACGATCCGCACCGGCGGCCGACGCCGCCGGTTCCATTTCCAGTTCAACCGCCCGGCGGCCGTGCTTCGATCTCGCAAGACGAAACGCGGCCGCGCCTGTATCTGACGTCCATGAACGACGAAGCACCGCCGCCTCGGCACACTGTCGAGGTGGCGGTGTTTTCGCCTGAAGCCTGAAGCCGAATAACGACGCCCGTTCTGCCGTACTTGTTGAATTTCGCTCAATAAGCGCGTCAGCAAGACGCTGCATCCTGCGGTACTCCACATCGCTGAATTTTGACGTGACTACATGGATCCGGGATCTCCGGCGCTTTTGATCCCGGAACACATCGTCGCCCGTGGAAATGATCGCGTAGGGTTGGGGCCGTACGCGCGATGTCGTTATGGCGGCACACGGCCACCGACCGGACGTTCATCGCAGGATGGTTGACCCATGGGCGCGTCTCGCAGCTCCCGCGCGGCACAGAAGGCCAAAACCCGCACCGCCCTTGTCGAAGCGGCGCGGGCTCTGCTGGAAGCGGGCCAGCAGCCGACCTTGCAGGAGATCGCGGACCACGCCGGCATTTCCCGCGCCACCTCCTACCGGTATTATTCGGACCTGACGGTGCTCTATCAGGAAGCGGCGCTGTCCGGCGTCGTCAGCGGGGTCGAGGCCCTGAAGGCGGAGTTCGCCATCGCACGGCCCGAGGCGTGGGACGAGCACATCGAACTGCTCGTCGTGCGGATCGTCGACATGATGCTCGCCCACGAAGTGCTGTTCCGCTCCTATCTGCACACCCACATCATCGGCGAGGAAAGCAAGGTCCGCGGGAAGAGGCGGCGCGACTGGCTGCACGAAGCGGTCGCCCCCGATCTCGCCTTTCTCCCCGCGGAACTCGCCGAGCGTGTGTTGCATTCGCTGTCGCTGCTGACGGGCGTCGAGACCGTGATCGTCGCACGTGACGTCTGCGATCTCGACGACAGCGGCATCCGCGATCTCTGCCGGTGGACGACCCGCGCGATCCTGAAGGCGGCTCTTGAGGACGCTGGCCTGAACGCGGGGGAGCACGCGAACCCGCGCGCGCCCTGAGCGGGTTCGCGTTCCCCGCGCAAATCGGCGCAGTCTGCATCCGGCACTGCTCAAACCGTTGGCATGCTCAATTCCGCTCCATTAAGATCGAATCGGAGTGGGAGGGATGGTGACATGGCTGAGGGGGCAAGCCCCGGGGAGAACCAGCGACCGGTCATCCTCGAGGCACGCGGCATTACCAAGCGGTTCGGTGCGCTGACCGCGAACGATTCGATCGATCTCACCATCCATCGCGGCGAGATTCACGCCCTTCTCGGCGAGAACGGCGCCGGCAAGTCGACGCTGGTGAAGATCCTCTACGGCGCCCTGCAGCCGACCGAGGGCGAAATCCGCTGGCATGGCGCGCCCGTCGTCATCGCCAATCCGTCCGAGGCGCGCGCCCTCGGCATCGGCATGGTTTTCCAGCATTTCTCCCTGTTCGAGGCGCTGACAGTCGCCGAGAACGTCGCGCTCGGCATGCCCGGCGACCGCACGCTCGCCGACATCACCCGCGAGATCGAGGCGGTTTCGGCCTCGTTCGGCCTGGCGCTGGACCCGACGCGCATCGTCCACGACCTTTCGGTCGGCGAACGGCAGCGCATCGAGATCGTCCGCGCCCTGCTTCAGGACCCGCAACTCCTCATCATGGACGAGCCGACATCGGTGCTGACGCCCCAGGAGGCAGAGCAGATGTTCGCCACGTTGCGCCGGCTTGCCGCGGAGGGCCGCTCGATCCTCTACATCACCCATCGCCTCGACGAGATGCGTGTGCTCTGCGACGGCGGAACGGTGCTGCGCCACGGCAAGGTCGTCGGCCATGTCGATCCGTCCCGCGAGACCGCCAAGAGCCTTGCCCGGCTGATGGTCGGCAGCGAGATCAAGAAGATCGAGCGCAGCCCGGCCTCGGCGGCCGGCGGCCGCATCCGGCTTCAGGTCAAGGACCTGTCGCTGCCGCCGCCGGACATGTTCGGCACGGCGCTGAAGTCGGTCTCGCTCGATGTTCGCGGCGGCGAGATCGTCGCCATCGCCGGCGTCGCCGGCAACGGTCAGGGCGAGTTCTTCGATGCGCTCTCGGGCGAGCGGCGCAGCCCGGCGGCAGCGATCCTCATCGACGGCAAGCCGGCCGGCACGCTCGGCATCACGGAACGGCGCCTGCGCGGCGCGGCGTTCGTGCCGGAGGAACGCCTCGGACACGGCGCAGCGCCGCGCCAGCGGCTTTCCGACAATCTCGTGCTCACGCGCTACGCCACCGCCGGCCTCATCAAGGGCGGCGTGCTCCTGCGCAACACCGCCCGGCAGATGTCGCAGGCCGTGATCGAAGCCTTCGACGTCCGCAAGGGCGGACGCGACCCGGAGGCGGGCAGCCTCTCCGGCGGCAACCTGCAGAAGTTCGTCGTCGGCCGCGAGGTGCTGGCGAAGCCGGGCGTGCTCATCGTCAATCAGCCGACCTGGGGCGTCGATGCCGGCGCCGCGGCCGTCATCCGCCAGGCCCTGATCGACCTCGCGCGGGGCGGCGCCGCCGTGCTCGTCATCAGCCAGGATCTCGACGAGATCCTCGAGATCGCCGATCGCATCGCCGTGATCGCCCACGGCCACCTGTCCGACACCTACCCTGCCGCGGAACTGACGCTGGAGCGCATCGGCCTGCTGATGGGCGGCGCGCACCCCGAGCAGGACACCATGGAGGCGGCCGTTGCGCATTGAGCTTGAGAAAAGGGCCGAGCGCTCGCGCAGGATGGCGCTGCTGTCGCCGGTGATCGCGGTCGTGCTGACCGTGGTGACCGCGGCGATCCTGCTGGCGCTTGTCGGTGTGTCACCGCTCAGCGGGCTCTATACCTACTTCGTCGAGCCCTTCACGAGCGTCTGGAGCCTGGAGGAACTCGCGGTCAAGGCATCGCCGCTGGTGATGATCGGCGTCGGGCTGGCGTTCTGCTATCTCTCCAACAACTGGAACATCGGCGCCGAGGGACAATATATCTGCGGCGCGCTGCTCGGCGGATGGGCCGCGCTCACGTTCGGGCCGAGCGGCGAATGGTGGGTGCTGCCGCTGATGCTCGTCCTCGGCGCGGTCGGCGGCGCCGCCTGTGCGCTGATCCCGGCGCTGCTGAAGGTGGTGTTCGGGGCGAGTGAAATCCTGACGAGCCTGATGCTCGTCTATGTCGCCCAGCTCCTGATCGACTATCTGGTGCGCGGCCCGTGGCGCGACCCGATGGGCTTCAACTTCCCCCAGACCGCCACCTTCGACGAAGCGGCCACCATGCCGCTGCTGCTCGACGGCGGACGGCTTCATGTCGGCGTTCTCATCACGCTGGTCGTGGTCATCGTCGGCGCTTTCGTCCTCAACCGCACCCTGAAGGGCTTCGAAGTGCGGGTGGTCGGTCAGGCGCCGCGCGCCGCGCGCTTCGCCGGCTTCAACGACAAGCGCACCATCATCGCCACCTTCGCGCTTTCCGGCGCGCTGGCGGGGCTCGCCGGACTGATCGAGGTCGCCGGCCCGATCGGGCAGCTGCTGCCGACGATCTCGCCGGGCTACGGCTTCACCGCGATCATCGTCGCCTTCCTCGGGCGCCTCAATCCGGTCGGCATCCTCATCGCGGGCATCGCGCTCGCGGTCACCTTCCTCGGCGGGGAACAGGCCCAGATCACCATGGGCATCCCGCTCGACCTGACCAAGGTCGTTCAGGGATCGCTGCTGTTCTACGTGCTCGCCTGCGACACGCTCATTCTCTACCGCATCAAGCTCGCCCGTCCGGTCGCCCGGGCACCCGAGCCGGTCAAGGTCACGCCCGCGGCGGGCACGGAGGTGTCCAGTGGACATGTTTGAGGCCGTCTTCCTGACCGTTATCACCGCGTCGACGCCGCTCTTGATCGCCGCCATCGGCGAACTCGTCTGCGAGCGCTCCGGCGTGCTTAATCTCGGCGTCGAGGGCATGATGGTGATGGGCGCGGTGTGCGGGTTCGCCGCCACCGTCATGACCGGCTCCGCTCCCGTCGGTGTCCTCGCCGGCATCGCCGGCGGCGTGTTCATGGCAATGCTGTTCGCCGTGATGGTGCTGACCTTCGCCGCCAATCAGGTGGCATCGGGCCTCGCGCTCACCATCATGGGCCTCGGCCTTTCCGGGCTGATCGGAACGAGCTTCGTCGGCCAGCAGATCGGCGCCGTGCCGAAGCTGCATATCCCCGGCTTGTCGGACATTCCGCTCGTCGGTTCGGTGCTGTTCGGCCAGGATGCGTTCGTCTACGCCTCGTTCGCCTTGGTGGCGCTGGTCTGGTGGTTCCTGAACCGCACGCGCGCCGGGCTCGTGCTCAGGGCCGTCGGCGACAGCCACGTCTCCGCCCACGCTCTCGGCCATCCGGTGCTAAAGGTGCGCTTCCTCGCCATCGTGTTCGGCGGTGCCTGCTCCGGGCTCGCCGGGGCCTATCTGTCGATGGCCTACACGCCGTTCTGGGTGCAGGGCATGACGGCGGGCCGCGGCTGGATCGCGCTCGCGCTCGTCGTGTTCTCGTCGTGGCTGCCGGGCCGCGTCGTCATCGGCGCCTATCTGTTCGGCGCCGTGTCCATCCTGCAGCTCTATGCCCAGGGCACGGGGCTCGGCATCCCGTCCCAGCTGATGTCGGCCCTGCCCTATCTTGCCACCATCCTCGTGCTGGTGCTGATCTCGGGTGTCCGCAGCCGGACCGGTGCGCCGGCGACGCTCGGCATTCCCTTCGTTCCCGACCGCTGAGCGGCCTCGCGAGCCGCCGGCGCCGCCCCCATCATCAACCAAGGAGCCTCCATCCATGAAGACCCTCTTGAAGGGCGTCGCGCTCGGCCTCGGGCTGGCGCTCGCCGCGACGAGCTTCAACCCGGCGATGGCCGCGGACAAGCTGAAGGTCGGCTTCGTCTTCCTCGGCCCGGTCGGCGACTACGGCTGGACCTACCAGCACGATGTCGGCCGCAAGATGCTCGAGGAGAAGCTCGGCGCCGAAGTCGAGACGAGCTATGTCGAGAACGTGCCCGAGGGTCCCGACGCCGAGCGCGTGATCGAGGGCCTGGTGCGCGACGGCAACAAGCTGATCTTCACCACCTCGTTCGGCTACATGGAGCCGACGCTGAAGGTGGCGAAGCGCCATCCGGACGTGAAGTTCGAACACTCGACCGGCTTCAAGATGGCCAAGAACGTCGGCATCTATTCCGGCCGCTTCTATGAAGGCCGCTATATCGAGGGCGTGCTCGCCGCGAAGATGTCGAAGAGCGGCATCGTCGGCTATGTCGGCTCCTTCCCGATCCCGGAAGTGGTGTCCGGCATCAACGCCTTCATGCTCGGCGCGCAGTCGGTCCGCCCTGATCTCAAGGTCAAGATCGTGTGGGTGAACACCTGGTTCGACCCGGGCAAGGAAGCCGATGCCGCCAAGGCGCTGGCCGACCAGGGCGCCGACGTGCTCGTCACCCACACCGACAGCCCGGCCGCGACCCAGGTCGCTGAGTCCCGCGGCATCTATTCGTTCGGCCAGGACTCGGACATGATCAAGTTCGGTCCGAAGGCCCAGCTCACCGCCATCGTGAACACCTGGGGCGGCTATTATGTCGACCGCGCCAAGGCCGTAATCGACGGCACCTGGAAGGCCGACGACACCTGGGGCGGTCTCGCCTCCGACATGCTCGAAATGGCCCCCTACACCAACATGCCCGACGACGTGAAGGCGCTCGCGGAGAAGACCGAGGCGGACATCCGTTCCGGTGCGCTGAAGCCGTTCAAGGGCCCGATCTACAAGCAGGACGGCACCGAAGTGATCCCGGCCGGCAAGGATCTCGCCGACAAGGAGATCCTGTCGATGAACTGGTACGTCAAGGGCATCGACGACAAGTTGCCGAACTGATAAAAACCCCACTTGGTTGAAGCACTCGATC
This sequence comes from Pseudoxanthobacter soli DSM 19599, assembly GCF_900148505.1. NCBI lineage: Bacteria > Pseudomonadati > Pseudomonadota > Alphaproteobacteria > Hyphomicrobiales > Segnochrobactraceae > Pseudoxanthobacter > Pseudoxanthobacter soli. The sequence goes on from NZ_FRXO01000001.1 coordinate 1,033,606, forward strand.
CAGCCCCCGGATCGGACTTCGCTACGCCGCCGGTGCCTATCCGGCGGCGTTTTCTTTTGGGCGATCGGCATCCGCCCGCCGGCCCTGCAATGCGGGGTAGCAATGCAGCCGAGACCGCCGCGGCACGAAGGCAGCCGCCGGTGGCATGATCTGCTGCACACCCGCCCAAAAAAGCAACGCCATGCTTCGCGGGAAGCGTCGATCTGTCGTCTTATGAGATCGCGCCGGACACATCCGGCGCCGCGGTGATTTGACCTGCAGCTTGCGCCGCGAAACCAAACGCTAAAGCGTCACGACGGCGTCGTGGCTCCGGTCTGGAGACCGCCGATGATTGAAATGCACCATGTCCTCTGCCCGGCGGATGCCGGGACGCTGGGTTCCCGGGATCGCACCGCCTCGCGAATGCGGTGTTGTCGAACGCGCTGTCGACGCGGCTGACGCCGCGCTGCCAACCGTCACCCGACTTTTCTTCGAGCCCCTCGAAGATGGAACACCCTGCGTCGCCGCGCGTTTATGGCCCGCGACCGAGAGGATAAGAGCCCATGTCGACTTTCAATACGTATCTTGTCGAAATCGATGACGATCCCGCCGGCATCCTGATCCGCGGAACGACCGGAAGCTTCGCCTTCCATGCCGTCGATGCCTCGTTCAGCGCGCTCGAAGGCGAGAGCTTCCCGGATGCACTCGCCGCCGAGCGCGCCGTGCGCCGGCTGCGCCGCGCCCGCCCCGTCAGCCACCTGCGGGCCGCCGCATAGAAGCTGCGTTCAGACAAGATCCCTGAAAAACAAGGCCCCGGCAGAACCGCTGCCGGGGCCTTTGCTTTGCCGGGCCGGAGCCGCATGCGCCGGGTAGGTCAGGCCGCCAGGGCCGGCGCCGCCTGCACCAGCCGTCCGATCGCCTCGTCGAGGGTCGCTTCGTTCTTTGCGAAGCAGAACCGCACCACATGGCGGACGGCATCGCCCGAATAGAACGCGGAGACCGGAATCGCGGCGACCTTGGCCTCGCTCACCAGCCGGCGGCAGAACGCCTGGTCGTCGGTAACGCCGAGTGGGGCGAGATCGGCGCACACGAAATAGGTGCCGGCGCTCGGCAGCACCGTGAAGCCGGCCGATCGCAGGCCGGACGAGAAATGGTCGCGCAGTCCCTGGAGGCGCAGCCGCATCGCCGCGAAATAGGCATCGTCCTTGCCGAGGCCGTAGGCGACGGCCGCTTGCAGGTTCGGCGCCGTGGTGAAGGCGAGAAACTGGTGCGTCTTGGCGACGGCCTTGAGGATCGGCGGCGCCGCCGCGACGAGCCCGACCTTCCAGCCGGTCAGCGAGAAGATCTTGCCGGCCGACCCGATCTTCACCGACCGCTCGCGCAGGCCCGGGACCGCCAGAACGGGAACGTGGGAGCGGCCGTCGAACACGACATGCTCCCAGACCTCGTCCGAGACCACGATCGCCGGCGTGTCGGCGATCGCGGCCGCCAGCGCCTCGAGATCTTCGCGCGGCCACACCGCGCCGGCCGGATTGTTGGGATTGTTGATGATCACGAGGCCCGTCTTCGGGCCGATCACCCGCGCCAGATCCTCGCGCCGGAAACGCCAGTCCGGCGGCGCCAGCTTGACGATCCGCGGGATGCCGCCGGCCTGACGGATCAGCGGCAGATAGGCGTCGTAGGCCGGCTCGAACAGCACGACCTCGTCGCCGGGCGACACCAGCCCGAGGATCGAGGCCGCGAGTGCCTCCGTCGCACCGGAGGTGACCAGCACCTCGCTCATCGGATCGAGCGTCACGCCGTGATGATGGCCGTAATGGGCGGCAATGGCGGTGCGAAGCTCCGGCGTGCCCATCATGGAGGGGTATTGATTGTAGCCGTCGAGCACGGCCTCGGCCGCCTTGCGGCGCACATCCTCGGGACCCGGATCGTCCGGGAAACCCTGGCCGAGATTGATGGCCGCATTGTCACGGGCGCGTTGCGACATCTCCTCGAAGATGGTCGTCGGCAGGTCGGCGAACACGGAATTCACGGCGTTTCCTCTGTTCAGCGGCAGACGAACGGCACCCCGGCGCGACGGCTGCGGGCCACACCCGGAAATCGGGCCGGTGCCGGGTGATCGTGCTCCGCCATGTCTTCGAAGCCGGCGGCTTCCGGGCTGTTGCCGCCCGGTTGTCGTCTGCCCGCATGATGCTTGACGGGCCCGGCCACACCTCGAAAGAGGCCCGCCGCCCGCCGGGCCAAGCTATATCCCGCCGCCTTCGTTTCGCAAGGTCCGGGCTTGGCGCCGCCGCGTCAACCCAGACCGCCGCCGGTGTTCCCCTGCGGTTCAGCGGCCCCACGGCCGAAAAAAGAGAACGCCCGGCCTTTTCAGCCGGGCGTCAATTCACGCGATAGCTCGATCTGCCGAGACGGCGCCCGCGGCGCCGATATCAGCAGGCGACCTGATAGGCCCGGCCGTAGGCGTCGTAGGCCGTGCAGGTGCGCTGGGGCGCGGTGCCGGCACCGATCGCGGCACCGCCGACGCCGCCGATGGCCGCGCCCGCGAGCGCGCCGCCGGCATCGCCGGTAATCAGGGCACCGGTGGCCGCGCCAAGGCCGGCGCCGAGAGCGCCGCCAACCACGCCGCGATTGGTCTGCTCCTGCGTGCAGCCGGCGACGGCGAGGGCAAGGGCGGCGGCCAGAACGAGCTTCTTCATCGATTTTGTCTCCAGCTCCGGCGGGCGGACCGTTCAACCGGCTCCAACCGCTCCCGGAATCCTGTTCCATTCGGGGTGGTCTGAATAATTTTCGTCGGGAGGACGCGGCCGTTCAATGGACACGCACCCGTCAGGCACAGCTATATCCCGCTCGGTTCTGTTCGAAAAGCACACGCCCCGCCCGCGCTTTCACATTGGCCGGAGCGCGGCGTACAGGCAGTGGCAACCGCGGCCGGGATGAAGACCGCGGCGCCCGAACCATCCCCGCCTACGAAGGCGCAGAAACGCCGGCACAGCGGCCGGCATTCTCTTGGGCGGGAGGGGTCAAAGCGGGCTTGGTCATAGGGGGGCACCCGCGCGGAGGAAGCAGCCGATCAGCAGGAAACCTGATAGGGCCGGCCATAGGCGTCATAGGCGGTGCAGGTCCGCTTCGGCGCCGTGCCCGCGCCGATCGCAGCACCGCCAACGCCGCCGATCGCTGCGCCCGCGAGCGCGCCGCCGGCATCGTGGGTGATGAGCGCGCCGGTGGCCGCGCCGAGACCTGCGCCGACCGCGCCGCCGACGACACCGCGATTGGTCTGCTCCTGCGTGCAGCCAGCGACAGCCAACGCGAGGGCCGCGGCCAGAACGAGCTTCTTCATCGATTTGTCTCCCGGTATCAGCGCCACACTTGGAGGCAGGATAAGGCCAGCGTTTTCATGAACAGGAACTGAACATTGAACACGCCAGCCTCCGCTTCGTTCCATCGACGCATCTGACGACGCGTCGCGATACGGCTCCGGCTGATATCCGGGAGGCGCCGACGCGGCGCCCTCACTCGTCGATGTCGGTTTCCTTGAAGTCGGCGGGAATCTTGCCGGCATAGTCGGAATCCGGGCCGGCGCCGAACTTCCAGTCGAGGAAGGTGACCATGTATTCGGGACGGGAGGCGGGACGGAGATAGGTGGTCAGGAACCGCACCGGCACCGGTTGCACGCCGCCGGTGATCCAGATCTGCCAGTCCGCCTCCTGAAGCTCCGCCGAGACCTGATCGACCTTCGCCCCCTCGATGGTGCGCTCGCCAAGGAAGCGCGTGCGCAGGATGAACGGATCATGCTGCTCCATGAAGTTGGAGAACAGCACGTCGCCGAGAGGAATGCGGATGTTGAAGCGCTCCTGCAGGAAGAGAATGAGGTCGTCGACGGTGCCGGAGATGTCGATGACCGAATAGGTCTTCTGCAACGGATGCACCAGCGTGAAGCGGCTGCCGTCGAACCAGCCCTCCATGATGTTGCCGTCGTCGAACACCGAGCGGAAATAGACCCGGTTCGGCCGTTTCAGCTTCACGTCGTGCAGCACGAAGCGCTTGACGAGGTCGCCGTTGGTGTCGACGTCGAAGAAGCTCGCCGCCCGGAACGCAAAGCCCGGCTGGGCCGCCAGGAAATCCGACATTCTCGTCAAGACCGCGTCTGCCTTCTCCTCCGAGGGGTCGCGCGGGCTGATGACGGCCGGCCCGTCCTCTTCCGCCTGCGCGAGCGCGACCGCCGGAACCAGCGCCGCCGAGAGGATCGCGAGCGGCAGCACCGCGCCGCGCACTGCTCTCAGCCCGGAGGCGAACGCGGCGGCAAGTGCCGTTCGGATGGCGGGCATGGTCGGCATCGGCTGTTCTCCCCTGCGGTGGACCGGTGCGAATCAGAAGACTGTCCGCGCCGACAGTAGAGCGGTCCGCCGCGACGAAGGCGAGAGCGCGGATGCGCGCGTTCGGGCTGGCGCGGCGGCGCTCAGGCAGCGGCCGGGCGACGCGTGGGAAGACGCGCGAACACCACCACGTTGCCGGCAAGCACCAGCGCGAGGCCCACGAACGCTTCCGGCGTCCAGCCATATCCCTCGAACGCGGTCGAGACCGCGAGCGCCAGCACCGGGAACAGCACGGTCGCATAGGCCGCCTTGTCCGCGCCGACCCGCGAGACCAGCGAAAGGTAGGCCAGGAAGCCGATCACCGAGCCCGGCACGGCCAGATAGACCAGGCTGGCGAGATAGACCGGGGAGAGATCGATGGTGAACCGCTCGCCGCGGGCGAGCACCACCGCGGCCAGCAGGACCGCGCCCCATGTCATGCCGCGCGCGACGGCATTGGGAAGGTCCAGCCCGGCCGCCGTGGCGCGCAGCGAGGCGAGATTGCCGAGGGAAAACAGATAGGTGCCACCGAGCGCGAGCCCGATGCCGATCACGGTCGTGCCCCCGAGACCGGCACCGGCGATGTCGTGCGCGAACAGGAGCGCGATGCCGCCGAGGCCGAGCCCGGCGCCCGCCAGCGTGCGGAGCGAGGGTTGCCGGCGAAGAAACAGCCACTGGTTCAGGGCGTTGAACACCGTCGCCATGGTGAACACCACCGAGACGACGCCGCTCGCGACGAACCACGTCGCCGAATACATGAAGATGAAGTTGGCGGAGAACAGCGTCACGCCGAGGACGAAGAACCAGCGGTGATCGGCGAGGCGTGCACGGCGCAGCCGACCGGTCGCCGCCAGTGCCCCCCACAGCACCACCGCGGCCAGCGTGAAACGCCACAGGATCGAAACCTCCATCGGTACCGTGCCGAGCTGGAGATGGATGGCGAACCACGTCAGTCCCCAGACGACGACGATCACGACGAAGAGGAGGACGGTAACGGAATTGCGGCTCATCGCGGTCGCTGGCTCCAGTCGTCGGCCCCCGGGGCCGGAGCCCGATTCATGTCCGGGCCGCGGGCGTCGCCGGCTGCGGCACCGGCGCGAAAGATGGCTTCACCGCCTTATCCCCTACAACGGCATGGCCCCGCTTCCAGATCCGTGCGGCGCTTGTCAGAACCTTGCTGCAAAGCGCGCCGCCGGCCTTGAAAGCGCGCGGCCGGCCTTGCGCCGGCGGCGATGCCGTGATGTGGTTTTCGCGATCGTCCGGGCCTTCCGTGCATCGTCCGCCGGGGTGGACATCCGAGCCGCAATCGATGAACGACCGAACCGACAGCGAGGCCGCCCGGCGGCGCGACGCGATTGCGCCCCGCGCGGCGACCGATCTCGCGGATTTCAGCGTGTTCGCGCACCTGCACGGCGCGGGCGTGCCGCTTCGCGCCTCGACCCGCTTCGGCCCGGCGATGGGCGCGGCGTTGTGGGACCGCAACGAGACGGCGGTCACCCGCTATCTCGCGCCGAACCATCATACCCTCAGCCTCTATGTCGAAGGCGGCGACGGCATCCAGCGCCTGCGCGGCGGTAACCGCATTTCCGGGCCCGGCGCCGGCGCGCTGTGCCTGATGCCGGGCGACGTCACCACGGACTGGGACGTGAACGGCCATGTGCGGCTGTTCCACCTCTATGCCGCCAAGCCGGCGTTCGACCGGCTGGTTGAGGAGACGCTGGATCGCGATCCGGCCACGGTCGAACTCAGGGACGAGTCCTTTTTCCGCGACGCCACGCTCGAGAACGTGATCCGCCACGCCGTCCTCGATCTCGACTGGGAGGAACCGGCCGAGCGCATCGCCGTGTCCCAAGCGGCGCAAATGCTGTTCACCTACCTTGCCGCGCGCTTTACCGACCGGCGCAGGCCCCTTGCCGTCCGGGGCGGCCTCGCGCCCACGGTCATGGCGCGGGTGGTGGCATTCGTGGAGGCCAATCTCGCCGAAGCGATCACCATCGGCGATCTCGCCGGCGTGGCCGGGCTCAGCCCGTTCCACTTCGCCCGCATGTTCCGCACAACGGCCGGGATGAGCCCCCATGCGTTCGTGCTCGCCCGGCGCACGGCGCGCGCCCGCGAGATGATCGCCGGCCCCGGGGACATCTCGCTCGCGGACGTGGCGGCAGCCTGCGGCTTCGCCAGCCAGAGCCATCTGACGGAACGCTTCCGAAAGGCCACGGGCCTGACGCCCGGCGCCTTCGCACGCCAGGCTGGCCGCCGGCTTCTGCCCGGAGAAAAGCAGGCGCTATAGAAGACGCCGGCGGAAAGAGACCATCATAGGTCGCGTTCACGCTGTGAACGCGTGTGCTCAGGCCTTCTGGTCGTTGGCGAACAGATCGCGATAGGTTTCGCGGAGGCTCGCCTTCTGAACCTTGCCCATCACGTTGCGGGGCAGACCTTCGACGAATACCACCCTCTTCGGCAGCTTGAAGCGCGCGACGCGGCCGTCGAGCGCGTGGATGACCGTGGCCTCGTCGATGACGGCGCCTTCCGCGCGCACCACCACGGCGACGACGGCCTCGCCGAAATCGGCATGGGCGACGCCGATCACGGCGCTTTCGACCACGCCGTCGAGGAGGTCGATCTCGGCCTCGATTTCCTTCGGATAGACGTTGAGCCCGCCCGAGATCACCAGGTCCTTGCCGCGCCCGACGATGCGCAGATAGCCGTTGTCGTCTAGGCGGCCGAGATCGCCCGTGATGAAAAAGCCGTCTTCGCGGAACTCCGCCTTTGTCTTCTCCGGCAGCCGCCAATATCCCTTGAAGACGTTCGGCCCCTTCACCTCGATCATGCCGATATCGCCGCGCAGGGCCGGCAGCCCGGTGCCGGTGTCGGCGATGCGCACGGAGACGCCCGGCAGCGGCAGGCCGACCGTGCCGGCGATCCGCTCGCCCTCGGAGGGGTTCGAGGTGATCATCCCGGTCTCGGTCATGCCGTAGCGCTCGAGGATGGCGTGGCCGGTGCGCTCGGAAAACGCCTGGAAGGTTTCCGGCAGCATGGGCGCGGAGCCGGAGATGAACAGTCGCATGTGGCGGGCCGCTTCGCGGGTCAGGCCCGGATGCTGCAACAGCCGCACATAGAAAGTCGGCACACCCATCAGCACGCTCGCCCGAGGCAGCAGATGGATGATCTCCCCCGCGTCGAACTTCGGCAGGAACAGCATCGACGCCCCGGCCATCATCACCGTGTTGATGGCGACGAACAGGCCGTGAGTATGGAAGATCGGGAGCGCGTGGATCAGGACGTCTGACCGTTCGATCTGCCAGGCGTCGATCAGGGTCAGCGCGTTCGACAACAGATTGTCGTGGGTCAGCATCGCGCCCTTCGAGCGCCCGGTGGTGCCGGAGGTATAGAGCAGGGCCGCGATGTCGTCGGGCCCCCGCGCCACATCTTCGAACGCCGCCGGAAAGTGCGCCGCGCGCTCCATGAGCGAGCCGTCCGCCTCGGTGCCGAGGGTCGCGACCGCATCGACGCCGCGGGCGAGCGCGACCGTCTCGAGGCCCGCTTCGGCCCCGGGGGCGCCGATCACGAGCTTCGGTTCGGCATCGCCGATGAAATAATCGAGTTCGACCAGCGTGTAGGCGGGATTGAGGGGCAGGAACACGGCACCCGCGCGCACGCAGGCGATATAGAGCACGATCGCCTCGACGCTCTTTTCGACCTGCACGGCGACGCGATCGCCGGGGCGCACGCCATAATCAACCAGCGCATTCGCCATGCGCCCGGACAGGCCGATCAGGTCGCCATAGGTCAGACGGCGGCCGCCCACAGGATCGATGAAGATCTTTCCCGGCCCCGGCATCCGCTCCCGCATCGACGAGGCGAGATGATTGGTCATCGTCAGGGTCTCCAGCCCAGTCTTCTCGTCGCCGGGATCGGCGGTCCCGTTCGCGGTCGGCTCTCGCCCGGACCGTACAGAGCGCCGGCGGGACCGGGCACGGCAGTCTGTCGGCAGATCTTCGAACCGATTATATTGTGCGTCCAAGGGAAAACAGGAGCGGAACGGCGGATTTTCCCGCGCCTCGTGGCGGTTTGGTTAGCGTCTTCTTATTCCGGGGGCATGAAGCTGCCAAGCGGCCGCCGCTGGTGGCCCGCAGCGTCGAAATTGGCTGGATCGAGCCACGCCTCGAACCCGGCCTTCAGCGGCGGCCATTCGCCGTCCAGGATCGAGAACCAGGCGGTATCGCGGCTCCGTCCCTTGTAGACGAGCGCCTGGCGGAAAATGCCTTCGAAACGGAAGCCGAAACGCGCCGCCGCGGCCCGCGAGGGGGCGTTGAGGTGATCGCACTTCCACTCGAAGCGACGATAACCGAGTTCGTCGAACACCCGGCGCATCAGGAGAAAGATCGCCTCCGTCGCGCCCACGGTGCGCTGCAGACGGGGCGTGAAATTGATGCTGCCGACCTCGATGACACCGTTCGCCGGGTCGATCCGCATCAGAGACAGCACGCCGACCGTCTCGCCGCTGGCATTGTCGACGACGGCGTGGAACTGCGGATCCTCCGAGGTCGACGCTGCCGCAAGCCACTGATCGAACGCGCTGCGGTCTGCCGGCTGGTCGGTGAACAGATAGGTCCAGTTGTGGCCGGAGAGGTCGAGCGACTGGTTCGCGAAGAAACTGTCGCCATGGCGGGCGGGATCGAGCGGCTCCAGCGACACCACGCGGCCGGCGACGGCGGTGCGCGGCGGCCGGGGACGGGTCACCCAGCCCGGCACGGCGACCCCGATCGGCTGGCCGAACGCATTCCAGGCCGCCGGGGGTGGATCGCAGACAACGGCGGTCTCGGCCTTCCCCTGCGGAACGTCGCTCTGGCCTCGTCCTGTCTCCACGGCACACCTTCATGTCACGCTACACGCGCGCTCCCGGTGTGGCGCGCGTCACGGATCATGCGTCAGGACCACGGCAAAGGCAAAATGCCGATAGCGGACACAGGCTTGCCTCAGAGCGGCATTGCGACGCCCCGCGCGAGCCGTCGTGTCGTCGACAATGGTGGCCCGGCCATGCAGGATGCCACGCAACCCGCCCAATCCGTCTCATCCAACCCGTCTCTTCCCAACCCGTCCCGCCCCGCCGATATCCCTGTCCTCCGAGGCGCACCTTGCCCGCAATCCGCCGCCCTTTCCGCCCGGCTCTCAACGCCGCCGCCGCTCTTCTCGTCGTTCTCGTGCTCTGGAGACCGGGCGAGGTCGCGGCGCGAAACGCGGGCGAGAATGCGACCACAGCGGCGGCCAGGCTCACGGCCTTCTACGATCCACCGTCGCTGTCCCTCAACGCGCGCGCCGGCGAACTGCTGCGCGCCGAGCCGATGGACGGAGGCCTTCCCGGCGCAAGGGCCTACCGGCTGCTCTATGTCACCACGGGCATCAACGGCACGCCGATCGCGTCCTCGGGGGTCGCCTATCTGCCGGACGCGCCAGCGGCCGAGCCGCGTCCGGTGGTCGCCTGGGCGCATCCGACCACCGGCATCTCGCGAACCTGCGCGCCCTCGCTGCGGGACGCGGCCCTGGCCGGCACCATTCCCGGTCTCGCCGAACTCATCGCCGCCGGCAACGTGGTGGTCGCGACCGACTATCCCGGGCTCGGAACGCCGGGCACGAACGCCTATCTCGTCGGGGATGCCGAAGGCCGCGCCGTGCTCGATTCCGTCCGAGCGGTTCGTTCATTATCCGGGAGCGGCGCGGGCGATGCCTTCGCCGTGTTCGGTCACTCGCAGGGCGGTCAGGCCGCGCTGTTCACCGGCCTCCTCGCCGCGCGCTACGCCCCGGAGCTCGACCTCAAGGGCGTCGTCGCGGCCGCGCCCGTCACGCTCATGGAAAGCGCCCTTTCGGCGAGCCGGAAGACGGCGCTCGGGCGCACCATCATCGGCATGACGCTGGCCTCCTGGAGCCGGGTCTACCGCGGAGAGCACCTGGACGAGCACACGATCCTCGGCCGGTTCCCGAAACCCTTCGCCGATCTCGTGCTCGAAGGCTGCCTTGAGACCGCCGACGATCTCGCCCGGATCGAGCGGATCGCCGGCGCGGACGCGGACGATCTGCTCGGCTTCACGGGGATGTCGGTGTTCGGCCATGCGCCGTGGCCGGGCCTGCTGGCGCGCAACACAGCGCAGCCGCTGCCGAAGGCCGTTCCGCTGCTCATTCTGCAAGGGGGCGAGGACGACATCGTTCCCGCCATCCAGACCCGCACCTATGTCGAGCGGGCCTGCGCAGACGGCCGGGCGGTCGAGGTGCTCTACCAGCCCGCCCGGAACCACTATGTCATCGCGCTGTCGAACGGAACGGCCATCGCCGAATGGATCGCCGGACGGTTCGCGGACCGGCCCGCGCGGGACGATTGCGGCAAGCCGTGGTGAAGGGGGATCAGGTGTCGTGGGCGTCGCTCCGCCGGGTCGCGGGGACCTAAGGCGCGCCTTGATGGCGAAGCCGGAGCGCCCGGCCGCTCTCCGCACTGACCTCCCCCGAACCGACATCCCCGCCATGCCCCGGCGTGCCTTCCGCCGTCGCCGGCGCGCGCGCTAGATGACGGCAGGTCCGGATCGAGGCGATCCGGACGACAGCAAGAGGCCGACGCTGCCCGCTGGGGTGTGATGTTGCCCGGACGGATCGCGGCGTCCGGGCGCACCGCGCGTCAGATGCCGCCGCGTCCGCCGTCGCTTGCCGGTACCGCCATGATCATCCGCGACCGCCCGGGCTTCTACGACCTTCTGTTCACCGTGCGCGGTTCCGTGCTGCCGCGGATCAAGTGCCAGCTTGCGCTCAGCATGGCGCTCGCCTGCCTTGTCGTCGGCCTCGACTGGCTGCTGCCGTCATCGCGCATCTTCACGCTGACCACGGTTCCGTTCACGCTGATCGGGCTGGCGCTCGCCATCTTCCTCGGTTTTCGCAACAGCGCGAGCTACGACCGGTGGTGGGAAGGCCGCAAACTGTGGGGCGACGTCGTGATCCGAACGCGCTCCGCCACCCGCCTGATCCTGTCGCACCTCCACCCCTCCGACCGAGACCCGGCACAGGCCGAGCGGATGACGATGGCGCTGGTGGCGTTCGCCTATCTGCTCAAGCGCCACCTCCGGGACGGCACCGATGGCGACGCCCGCGGTTCCGACGGCCGCGCCTTCTTACCGGCCGACATCGCCGCTTCTATCTCCGGTGCCGCAAACCCGCCCGATGCCGCCCTTGGCCTGATCAGCCGGGAACTGGCGCAGGCGGCGGCGGAGGGACGGATCGATCCGATGAACGTCGCCTCGATCGAGGGGTGCCTGACCGCGCTCGCCGCCGACCAAGGCGGCTGCGAACGGCTGAAGACCACACCGCTGCCGTTCGCCTATTCGCTGCTGCTGCACCGCACGGCCTATCTCTATTGCCTCGCGCTGCCGTTCGGCCTTGCCGGGATCACCGGGCTGATGACGCCGTTCGTGGTGGGAATCGTGTCCTACACCATCTTCGGCCTCGACGCGCTCGGCGACGAGATCGAACAGCCGTTCGGAATGATGCCGAACAACCTGCCGCTCGATGCCATCTGCCGCCGCATCGAGATCGACCTTCTCGCCGCCCTCGGCCGCACCGATCTGCCGCCCGCTCTGACGCCGAAGGAATTCTGGCTGACCTGACCGGCCTCCCGGCCACCGGCAGACAGCGGACCAGCACGTCGGCAGACCGATCATCAGCACACCGGCAGACAAGCGCGCCGGTCCCCTCCCGCCGCACGGTCCTCCCCGCCCGACGCGCCCTCCGCGGGGTGCCGAGCGAACATCGACGGTGTCTGACAGCGAAGCCGCACCTGTCCGGCACGATGCACGACGCCCCGCTCAACGCTGCCGTCTATCGAGGCGGCCAAGTCGCTTGCGGCCAAGTCGCTTGCGGCCATCGCGCGCGGCCGATGTACGACGATCGGCTCGCTTTCAGCCGGATGCTCCAAGGCTCCAAAGCATGTGAGGCGTGCCAAAGCGGCAAATCGGACCATACCCGCAAAAGCGCATGCACATGCGCATCCGGCGCCAGGCATCGAAATGACGCCGGCATCCGGAACATAGACTACCGTCGCGTCCGCTTCTTAAAGCCAGCACAGCCTTCTGATGTCCAAATCAGACTGCGCCCTTCCAGGACTTCTGTCAACAAAAATCTTTATAAAACAATGACTTATAAGATGGTCACCATTTCCGAAGAACCGCTCTCTTCCCTGCGCAAGCCGGTTCCGAAAGGCGTATAGATGCTGAAACGAAACCGGGCGCGGATGCTTCGCACCCGCGCCTGGCAAAATTCCAACTCGATTTCCGTCTGGCCCGCTTGCCGGGCGACAGCCAAAGCCCTGCCCGTCACATGCGCGGGGGTGACGCCTATTCCGGGATATCTCCCTCGGCACCGCCGTTGGCGATGTCGTCACTCTCGCCGTCCTCGTCCTCGCTGACGCGCTCGACCGAGACCACCTTGGCCTCGCCGCCGGTATTGAAGACGGTGACGCCCTGGGTGGCGCGGCCGGCAACGCGAATGCCGGCGATGGGGCAGCGGATCAGCTGGCCACCGTCGGTGACGAGCATGATCTGATCGCTCTCCTCCACCGGGAAGGAGGCGACGAGGCGGCCGTTGCGCTCGTTCACCGCCATGGCGACGATGCCCTTGCCACCGCGTCCGGTGATCCGGTAACCGAAAGACGAGGTGCGCTTGCCGTAGCCGTACTCGGATACGGTCAGGATGAACTGCTCCGCCGCGCTCATGGCGGCATAGCGCTCGCCGCCGAGTTCCTCGGCCAGCGCGCCGCCGCTCGCCTCGGCGGAGGCATCTTCCGCTTCGGCTTCGGAACCGTCCTCGATCTCGCCGGCGACCGCACGGCTCATCTTGAGATAGGCGGTGCGTTCCGCCGGGCTCGCCTCGAAGTGCCGGAGGATGGAGAGCGAGATCACCGTATCGTCGGAACCGAGCGTGATGCCGCGCACGCCGACCGAGTCGCGGCCCTTGAACACGCGCACATCGGTCACGGCGAAGCGGATGCACTGGCCGGCGGCGGTGGTCAGAAGCACGTCGTCATTCTCGGTGCAGACCTGCACGTCGACGATGCCGTCGCCCTCGTCGAGCTTCATCGCGATCTTGCCGTTGCGATTGACCTGGACGAAGTCGGACAGCTTGTTGCGCCGGACCGTGCCGCGCCGGGTGGCGAACATCACGTCGAGCGACGCCCAGCTCGCCTCGTCTTCCGGCAGCGGCAGGATGGAGGTGATCTGCTCGCCCGGCTCCAGCGGCAGGATGTTGACGAGCGCCTTGCCGCGCGCCTGGGGCGCCGCCAGCGGCAGCCGCCACACCTTCTCCTTGTAGACCTGGCCGAGCGACGAGAAGAACAGCACCGGCGTGTGGGTGTTGGCCACGAACAGGCGGGTGACGAAATCCTCCTCGCGCGTCGCCATGCCCGCACGGCCCTTGCCGCCGCGGCGCTGGGCCCGGTAGGTCGCCAGCGGCACGCGCTTGACGTAGCCGGCGTGGCTGACGGTGACGACCATGTCCTCGCGCTGGATCAGGTCCTCGTCCTCGAGGTCGGCGCCGCCCTCGACGATCTCGGTGCGCCGCGGCTTGGCGAACTCGCTGCGGATCGCCGTCAGTTCGTTCGTGATGATCTCCAGCACGCGGGCGCGCGAACGCAGGATCTCCAGATAGTCGCGGATTTCCACCGCGAGCTTCTCCAGTTCCTCGGCGATCTCGTCGCGGCCGAGCGCGGTCAGACGCTGCAGGCGCAGGTCGAGGATGGCACGGGCCTGCTCCTCGGACAGTCTGTACGTGCCGTCCTCCGCCAGCTTGTGGCGCGGATCGTCGATCAGCGTCAGCAGCGGGGCCATGTCCTTCGCCGGCCAGTTCCGCTCCATCAGCGCCGCGCGGGCCGAAGCCGGATCGGGCGCGGACCGGATCAGCCGGATCACCTCGTCGATATTGGCGACGGCGATGGCAAGGCCGACGAGGACATGGGCGCGGTCACGCGCCTTGCCGAGCAGGTACTTGGTGCGCCGGCCGATCACCTCCTCGCGGAAGGCGATGAACGCCGTCAGCATGTCGCGGAGGTTCATCAGTTCCGGCTTGCCGCCGTTGAGCGCCACCATGTTGGCGCCGAACGTGGTCTGGAGCGGCGAGAACCGGTAGAGCTGGTTCAGCACAACGTCGGCGACGACGTCGCGCTTCAGCTCCACCACCACGCGCATGCCGTCGCGGTCGGACTCGTCGCGCAGATCAGAGATGCCCTCGACGCGCTTCTCGCGCACGAGATCGGCGATCTTCTCCACCATCGAGGCCTTGTTCACCTGATAGGGGATCTCGGTGATGATGAGCGCCTCGCGATCCTTGCGGATCGTCTCAACGGCCACCTTGCCGCGCATGGTGATCGAGCCGCGGCCGGTGAGATAGGCCTGGCGGATGCCGGAGCGGCCGAGAATGATGCCGCCGGTGGGGAAATCCGGGCCCGGCACGATCTCCATCAGCCGCTCGACCGTCAGCGCGGGATCGTCGATCAGCGCGATGCAGGCGTCGATGACCTCGCCCAAATTATGCGGCGGGATGTTGGTCGCCATGCCGACCGCGATGCCGCCCGCGCCGTTGACGAGCAGGTTCGGGAACCGCGCCGGCAGAACGACCGGCTCGCGCTCGGAATTGTCGTAGTTTTCCTGGAAATCGACGGTCTGCTTGTCGAGATCCTCGGTCAGGTTCTGCGCGACCTTTTCGAGGCGAACCTCGGTATATCGCATCGCCGCGGGCGGATCGCCGTCGACGGAACCGAAATTGCCCTGCCCGTCGATCAGCGGCACCCGCATGGAGAACGGCTGCGCCATGCGCACCAGCGCGTCATAGACCGACTGGTCGCCATGGGGGTGATATTTACCGATCACGTCGCCGACGACGCGGGCCGACTTGCGGTAGGGCTTGTTCCACTCGTAGCCCATCTCGTGCATCGAATAGAGGATGCGGCGATGCACGGGCTTCAGTCCGTCGCGCACGTCGGGAAGCGCGCGGCTCACGATCACGCTCATGGCGTAATCGAGATAGGACCGGCGCATTTCGTCGGTGATCGAGATCGGGCTGATGTCGGAGGGATCAGCTTCCGGTGCAGGCTTGTCCGGATCGGCCAAGTTCTTATTCCGTCGTCGTTTGAGGTCGCACGCCTTATAGCCGATTCAGGCGCCGGGGCCAAATATTGCGGACGACGCCCGCTAAGGAAAAAATTCGATCACTTTCAATATTTTATCGGCGACGCCGAGAGCCGCTCACGGGGCTTTGCGGCGGGGATGGGGCGGCGCGACGGCCAATGCGCCGCAGCATCCTCCGCCGCCTGCCGTCGACGCGGGCCGGCGGTTCGTCCTATCGTCTCTACCAGTGGCCAGATGGCACGATCCGGCGGGGGCTGAAGACATGGATTTGCAGGCGTTGCTGAGCGCGTTCACGACGTTGTTCGTGATCGTGGACCCGCTGGCTCTGGCGCCCATCTTCCTCGCCACGACGTCGTGGGCGCAACCAGGGGAACGGCGTCAGGTCGCGACGCGGGCGGTGGTGACGGCCGGGATCATCCTGATCGTGTTCGCCGTCGCCGGCTCGGCGATCCTGCGATTGCTCGGCATCAGCCTGCCGGCTTTCCGTGTCGCCGGGGGGCTGCTGCTGTTCTGGATCGCGTTCGAAATGGTGTTCTCCAGTCGGGAGGACCGCGCCAAGGCCCCCATTATCGAGCAGGCCGGCCGCGCCGACGAACTGCGCCGCATCGCGGTGTTTCCGCTGGCGGTTCCGCTGCTCTCCGGCCCGGGCGCGATCTCCGCCGTGGTGGTGCTCGCGACCCAGTTCCCCGGCATTCTCGGTCTCAGCGTGCTGATCGCGATCATCGTGCTGACGATGGCGATCACCTACGCGATCTTCCGCACCGCCGCCCCGGTCGACCGCTTCGTCGGCGAGACCGGCCGCGTGATCGCGACACGGCTGCTCGGCGTGCTGCTCGCCGCGCTGGCGGTGCAGATCGTCGCCGATGGCGTCCGCGCCTTTCTTCAGTCTTGAACGCCCATCCCACCAAATTTCGGCGCCGACGGGATGCGTTGCCGCGACTAAGGTGACGGCGAAGGGACCCGCCAGGCCGCGCGTGTGCCGGGGCGCGTGGGCCGGGGCGATTGGGACAGTCAGCGATGAAAATGCAGCGCGAGATCGGGCTTCTCGGCCTGACCTTCATCGGCGTGAGCGGCGTGATCGGCTCGGGATGGCTGTTCGCACCGCTCCAGGCGGTGCAGCTCGCCGGGCCGGCGGCGATCCTCGCCTGGGTGGTCGGCGGCGCGGCCATGTTCCTTCTCGCGCTCACCTTCGCCGAGGTTTCGGCCATGCTGCCGGTCGCGGGCGGGCTCGGCCGGCTGCCGCAGTTCAGCCATGGCAAGACGGTGGCGATGGTGATGGGGTGGAGCGCCTGGGTCGGCTACAGCACGACGGCGCCGCTCGAGGTCGAGGCGACCCTGCGCTATCTCGGGCCGCACTTTCCGGCGCTCCAGCAGGCCGGATCGGACAGCCTTTCCGGCTTCGGCCTCACGATCGCCATCGCGATGGTCGGCCTGTTCACGCTCATCAACTATTACGGCGTCAAGCTGTTCGCCCGCATCAATTCGGGACTGACCTGGATCAAGCTGGTCATTCCGGTCGTCGTCATCGTGATGCTGATCATCACCAGCTTCGAGCCGTCCAATTTCACCGCCGCCGGCGGCTTCGCGCCCCACGGCATGCAGGGCGTGTTCAGCGCCGTCTCGAGCGGCGGCGTGATCGTGTCCTATATCGGCTTCCGCCACACCATCGATCTCGCCGGCGAAACCCGCAATCCCGGCTTCACCGTGCCGGTCGCGCTGCTCCTGTCGGTCGTCATCTGCTTTCTGGTCTATGGCGGGCTGCAACTCGCCTTCATCGGCGCGCTCAACCCCGCGGACATCGCCAACGGCTGGGACAAGCTCAACGTCACCGGCACGTTCGGCGCCATCGGCGCGGTCGCATCCGGGCTCGGGCTCCTCTGGGTCGCGCGGCTCATCAATCTCGGCGCGGTGGTGGGGCCGTTCGGCGGCGCGCTCGTCTCCGTCGGCTCCAATGCGCGCCTGTCCTATGCGCTGGGCGAGAACGGCTTCTTTCCGCGCCGCATCGCAACCCTGTCCGACCGCGGCGTCCCGAGTGCGGCGCTGCTTCTCAACCTCGTCGTCTCGACGCTGATGTTCCTGTTCATCCCGTTCGAGGAACTGCTGCAGATCTGCGGCGCGGCCGTCACCCTGTCGTTCGCGGTCGGACCCGTCGTGCTGCTGGGCCTGCGCCGCATCGATCCCGACCGCCCGCGGCCCTTCCGGGTGCCGGCCGGAACCATCGTCGCGACGGCTGCCTTCGCGGTCGCGACGCTCGTCATCTACTGGGGCGGCTGGGACACGGTTTGGCGGCTCGGCCTTTGCCTTCTCGTCGGCCTCGTCCTTTTCCTCGGCCGCGGCCTGAAGCACGGGCTTCACGATCTCGACCTGGCACAGGCCTGGTGGCTCCTGCCCTATTGCGCGGGGCTCGGCATCGCCTCCTATTGCAGCGCCTATGGCGGGGTCGGCATCCTGCCGCGCGGCCTCGATACCATCCTGCTGGTGGCGTTCTCGATCGCGATCCTGTTCGCAGCCGCACGGCGCCCCGTCAGCCGCGAAACCTATGAGGGCTATCTCGCCGAGGACAGCGGGGCGCTGGCAACCAGCCGGCAGACCGGGCCTTGAACCACCGCGTCGCGTCCCAGCCCCTGGCGGATCGCCTGTGATGCGCCCCCGTTCGCGATCCGGCCCGACGGCCACCTGAACGGCAGATGTCCGGACCATCCTGACCGGCCGGCCGCGCTTCCGCGCCGGTCATGTCCGTCCATCCGCACGGGAAGCGATCTAAGACCCGAACACCACCTGGTGCATGATCCGTCCGGGATAGAACGTGAACAGCCCGGCCAGCACCAGCGCCCACATGAACAGGTGACGCATGAAGCGCCGATGGCGCTCGACCGCGTGGATACGGGCAAAATAAGCGGCGAGCGGCACCGCGATCAGCACCCAGAGCGACAGCAGATGGATCGGGCTCCACGGCCCGATCATCCGCAATTCGTGGATCCAGAACGAGGATATCGCGACGGCCATCATCAGCGCCGCCCAGCCCCAGCCGACCAGCCGGTGGGGAATGGTGCCCTTCGGCGCCGAGAGCTGCACGATCCCGACACCTAACGCCAGGAACGCCGTGAAGGCATGGATGCGGATCGCCAACGAGGCATTCAGAAGCGGCTCGAGGCTCAAAAGACGCCTCCTCTGCCAGAGATCCCCGGCGCAGTTCGGAACACGCCTGCGGGTCAGGCCTTCCTTCCGCTCCAGGCCGCGCCACCTCAGGACGAACAGATTCGCGCAACGGCGATCAGAACGGAATCTCGTCGTCGAGTTCGCGGGAGAACGACTGTCCGCCGCCGCCACTGCCACCACGGCTGCCGCCTTCGCCGCGGGCCGGCGTCTCGCGGTCGAAGCCGCCGCGCTCCATGGGCGAAGAGCGGCCGAAATCGCCCCCGCCGGAACGCTCGCCGGAGCGTTCCATGGCACCGCCGCCTTCGCCCCGCCCGTCGAGCATGGTCAGCTGCGAGTTGAAGCCCTGCAGCACGACCTCGGTCGAATAGCGCTTCGCACCGGACTGGTCTTCCCACTCGCGGGTCTGAAGCTGGCCTTCGAGATAGACCTTGGAGCCCTTGCGCAGGAACTGCTCGGCGACCTTGCACAGGCCCTCATTGAAGATGACGACCGTGTGCCATTCGGTCTTCTCGCGCCGCTCGCCGCTGTTGCGGTCCCGCCAGCTCTCCGAGGTCGCGATCCTGAGCCGTGCCACCGGCCGCCCGTCCTGGGTGCGCCGCACCTCGGGGTCCGCTCCGAGATTGCCCACGAGGATCACCTTGTTGACGCTGCCGGCCATCATCAGCCTCCAGATTCGCAGGGACGCGGCCATCGATCCCGCCGCACCCGCATGATTTCAGACATTCCGCATTCCGACGGCACCAACCGCACAGCCGACGGCCAAGCCGAAGCGTGGGACCGGTCGCCGGAGACCATCGTGACCGGCCGCGCCGGCGAGGTATCCGGCCCGGCCAGCGGCGCGACGGCTTTTTTTGCGGTCCGCTCAGGCGAACACCTGTCGGTCCGGCGAACTGTTGCCGGCAAAGCCGACGGACGCCAGCACAACCGGCGCTCACAACGGGCACCGACGCGGCTAACGTTTCGTTAAC
The DNA here is from genome assembly GCF_900148505.1 of Pseudoxanthobacter soli DSM 19599. Taxonomy (NCBI): domain Bacteria; kingdom Pseudomonadati; phylum Pseudomonadota; class Alphaproteobacteria; order Hyphomicrobiales; family Segnochrobactraceae; genus Pseudoxanthobacter; species Pseudoxanthobacter soli. Next base: position 1,053,220 of record NZ_FRXO01000001.1, read on the forward strand.
GACACTCCTACACCACCCCGGCCCCAAAGGCACGGCCCTCGCCCCGTGGAAAACCGCCGGGCAAGGCGGTCTTTTCCACAGCGCCCGCCGCGCGCGGGCTCGCAAGGCCATCGGACGGTCACGTCGCGACGATGCTTCAAGAGTATATGTTCTTTTTTTGTTCTCGCAAGCGGATGTCACAAGCCAGTCTCGTACGCTGATCCAGCGACCTGCTGTGCTGCGTCCGCAAGGCGGTGGCCGCCGAAGTCGGCATGGAACGCCCTGGCGCGCCTGAACCGCGGATCGATAGCCGCCTTTGATCCGGCCCCGCCGGCACAGTCGCGGGTTCGAGGTCGCGCGCGAAGGCGGATCCGCGGCCAAACCCATGGCAGAAAACTGGTATCCGGGTGCCGTCACGCCGGCGCCACTGCCTCGGAACTCTTGCCAAGAGAGGTGCGCACCCGTAAATAAGTCTCGTCTGTCCCGGTGTATCTCGATTCATCGTCGGCAGCACCATCGCACCGGATCACAGCGACGAGGGCTTCTGCCTGATCCTGCCCGCGCGTGTCGGCCTTACGTTTCGACGCCGCTGGGGATCGCAGACAAATCCCGATGTCCGGAAGATCCGTGTGGACACGGCGGCTTTCCGATCGGCCGGCTCGGACATCAAAGGTCGGGTGCCGCGCCTGCGTTGGACGGACCAGCCTCTTGCAGGCGGCGCGGCCTCCGGGCGGCGGGTTCCACCTTCGTGTCCTTCGCCGGGCCGTTCACATGTGGCCGCCGGATATCCGGTGCGATTGCCAGACAGTGCCGCAGGCGGTTTTTCGCAGGCCGGCGCGGTTCATGCCTGCAGAGGCGGCATTGCGTCGTTTCGCGGGCTTTCGATTTTCCGGTCCTCACGGGCCGAAAAAGGGTTCGAGCGCGCATTTCGATGATCCGGTTCGCCTGGTTCCGCACCCCGCATATCGCGACGGCAGACAGTGCCGCCGTGACGGGCGTCGCCGTGACCCTGGCTCCGACGCGCACGACCCGGCCTCACCCGGCCCAGGCTTTTTCCGATACCGACCTCTTTCCTTCTTTCCATACCCCCTATGACGGCATGTCCGACCGGGCCTCGTCACGGCGTTTCTCGCCGGCGATGGCACGTCGCTGCCGTGGAGATGTTCTTCAATGGCCAACAAGATGCTTATCGATGCCACCCACTCGGAAGAGACGAGGGTGGTCGTCGTCCGCGGTAATCGCGTCGAGGAATTCGATTTCGAGTCCGCAAGCCGGAAGCCGCTTCGCGGCAACATCTATCTCGCCAAGGTAACCCGCGTCGAGCCGTCGCTGCAGGCAGCCTTCGTCGATTACGGCGGCAACCGGCACGGCTTTCTCGCCTTCAACGAAATCCATCCCGACTATTACCAGATCCCCTTTGCCGACCGTCAGGCGCTGATCGACGCCGAGGCCGAGGATGAAGCCGAGGACGAGCGCGCCGCCGAACGCGCCGCCGCCAAGGCTGCGAAGGCCGAAGCCCAGAAGGTCGCCGCCTCTGAAGCCGCTGGTGACGCCGTGTCGTCCGACGTCCATGCCGAGGACGACAACGGCGAGGACGGCGGCCATGGCGAGATTCGCGAGGTTCGCGAACAGGAAGAGATCGTCGAGTCCGTCGGCGCCGAGGATGCGCTGGAGGAGGTGCCGGAGCGCCGCCCGCAGCGCAACCGCCGCACCTACAAGATTCAGGAAGTCATCAAGCGCCGCCAGGTGTTGCTGGTTCAGGTCGTGAAGGAGGAGCGCGGCAACAAGGGTGCGGCGCTGACCACCTATCTGTCGCTCGCCGGCCGCTATTCCGTGCTGATGCCGAACACCGCCCGCGGCGGCGGCATCTCGCGCAAGATCACCTCCGCCCAGGACCGCAAGCGCCTGAAGAAGATCGCGAGCGATCTAGAGGTGCCGGAGGGGATGGGCGTGATCCTGCGCACCGCAGGCGCCAGCCGTACCAAGGTCGAGGTCAAGCGCGACTTCGAGTATCTGCTGCGGCTGTGGGAGAACGTGCGCGACCTGACGCTGCGCTCCTCCGCCCCTGCCCTCGTCTATGAGGAAGGCAGCCTGATCAAGCGCTCGATCCGCGACCTCTACAACAAGGACATCGACGAGGTCCTGGTCGGCGGCGACGAGGGCTATCGCGAGGCCAAGGACTTCATGCGCATGCTCATGCCGAGCCATGCGAAGAACGTGAAGGCCTACAAGGACCCCTCGCCGCTGTTCACGCGCTTCGGCGTCGAGGCGCAGCTCGATGCGATGTTCTCGCCCCAGGTGACACTGAAGTCGGGCGGCTACATCGTCATCAACCAGACCGAGGCGCTCGTCTCCATCGACGTGAACTCGGGACGCTCCACCCGCGAGCACAACATCGAGGACACCGCCGTCCAGACCAATCTGGAGGCGGCGGACGAAGTCGCGCGCCAGCTGCGTCTGCGCGACCTCGCGGGCCTGATCGTCATCGACTTCATCGACATGGAGGAGAACAAGAACAACCGCGCAGTCGAACGCCGGTTGAAGGAGGCGCTGAAGTCCGATCGCGCCCGCATCCAGGTCGGCCGTATCTCGCATTTCGGCCTGATGGAGATGTCGCGCCAGCGCATCCGCACCGGCGTGGTGGAAAGCTCCACCCAGGTGTGCCCGCACTGCTTCGGCACCGGCGTCGTGCGCTCCACGGAATCGGTCGCGCTCCATGTGCTGCGCACCATCGAGGAAGCGCTTCTGAAGAGCGCCGCGCACAATCTCAACGTCCGCACCCGCACGGCCGTCGCGCTTTACATCCTCAACCAGAAGCGCCGCCACCTTGCCGACATCGAAGCCCGTTTCGGTGTCCAGATCAGCATCTCGGCTGACGAGGGCCTCGGCACGCACCATCACGCCGTCGAAAAGGGCGAGCTCGCGGTTCGCGACCCGAACCTGCCGCCCCCGCCCGGCCTCTCGTCGGTGGTTCACGTCGATTCGGTCGATCCGGATGCCCTGATCGAGGAGGAGCCGGAGGAGGCGGAAGACGTCGCCGAAGAGGCGCCGGAGCAGCCGTCGCCCCAGCAGGCCGGTTCCGAGAACGGCGAAGGCAATCGTAAGCGCCGCCGCCGTCGCCGCCGCCGTCGTGGCGGCGAGAACGGCGCCCGCGAGGCCAACGCCTCGGGTGAAGTCGAGCAGGGTGAAGACGACGGCGACGACGAGGGCGACGAGCACGCTCCGGCCGGGATCGCAGGCGAAGCCGTCGAGACGGCCGCCATCGGGATCGAAACCGGGACGGTGACAGCCGAAGACACGGATGCCGATGAGGCACCGGCATCGCCGGACATCGCCGTCCCATCGGAGACGATGTCGGCGGAGACCGTGTCGTCGGAAGGCGAGGCTTCGGAAGGTCAGCCTTCCGGTGCCGCTTCCCCGGACGCCGAAGCCGAAGCTCAGTCTGCCGAGGTCTCGGAAGAGGATGCCGCGGCCGCGCGTCGTCGTCGCGGTCGTCGCGGCGGACGCCGCCGTCGCGAGACGACCGAAGAGACCGACGCTGCCGAGACGAACGCCGCGACCGTGCAGGGCGGCGAGGAACCGGCCCTGGCCACCTCCCCGGCTGCCGACGAGACGCCGGCCGAGGCCGTCGCACCGGAGGCCGTGCACGATGCCACTCCCGAGACCGTCGCTGCGGCGCCGGCCGAAGAAGGTCACGAGGTCGTAGCGGCGCAGACCGCGGAGCCGGAGACCGCGGAACTGGCGACCGAGTCGCCTTCAGCCGAAGCGTCGCATGAGTCCGCGCCTGCCGAACCCGAGCCCGCAGCACCTGCGGCGGCCGAGGACACCTCCACCGCGAGCGAAGAGGCCGCATCCTGGAACGACGCGCCCGAGCAGCACCACGCCGGGGATAGCGGTTCCGAGGCGCCGGAGCCGGCTCCCGAGGCACCCGCCGCCGAACCGGAGGTCGACGACCGGCCGAAGCGCTCCGGCTGGTGGCAGCGGCGCTCGTTCTTCTGAGCGCCACTGGCCGCCCCAGGAACCCGCCGGGCTCCGAAGACGGTCCGCAGCGATGCCCCGACTGAGGGACACCGCGCTAGACGTGGATGCGCATGAAACTGTCCCCCGGATCGCCCGATCCGGGGGGCAGTTTCGCTTTCAGGCGTGCTCGATCCCGCCTCGCGGTCGCTTCACTCCGCCGCTTGCTTCACTCCGCCACTTGCGGACCTGTACCGCCCGGATGCACCACGACGGTCGCGGACAGGCCGGAAATCAGTGGGACGCCCTCCGGTACCTCGCCCAGGCGGATGCGCACCGGAATGCGCTGCGCCAGCCGGATCCACTCGAACTCCGGATCGACCCTCGCCAGAAGTCCCGCCGTGGCATTGGCATCGCCGATGGCACGGCTGATCCCCTCAACCTTTCCTTCGATCTGCGCGTCGCCGGCCATGAGCGTCACGGTCGCGGCATCGCCGACGCGGATAAAGGGAAGCTTCGTTTCCATGAAGTAGGCGTAGACATAGAATGAATGCCGGTCGACGACCGCGAGCACGCCGTTGCCCACGCGCGCGTAGTCCCCGACCGTCGCCGTGAGGTTCGTGACATAGCCGTCGACCGGCGAACGTACCTCCGCCCGCGTCAGGTCGATCTCGGCGCTCGCGAGCGTCGCCTCGGCCGCCGCCAGATCGGCGCCCGCCTCCGCGGCCCTGGTCGTCGACTTCTCGACATTCTCGACCGAGATCGCGGAGGTATCGGACGCACGCAGGCGGGAGTCGCGGTCGGCGTCGTCCTGGGCGAGCGTCAGGGCCTGCCGACGCTGAGCTACGGCGGCCTGGGCCTGCTGAACCGCCACCTGGAAGCGTTGCCGGTCGATGACGAACAGCACGTCGCCCTTCCTTATCTCCTGATTGTCCTTCACGTTGATCGCGTCGATCAGGCCGGAGACGTCCGGGGCGATCTCCACGACGTTCGCAAGCACGCGGGCGTCGCGTGTCCATGGCGCCAGCGTGTAGAACGCCCAGAGCCGCCAGCCGACGAGGACGGCCGCCGCGACCACGACGAGCGTCACGACCATACGAATGCCCCGGCTCGTCACAGCCATCGCACACCTCCCGCCAGCGTTGTCACGCCCAGAGCAAGCACGTAAAGCGCGGTATCGAACAGTGTGGAATGCCACACGAAGCGATAGAACCCGGTCCGCTTCAGCACTAGTCGCGCGAGACCGAAGGGCACGAGCGCCAGCACCAGCCAGAGCATCATCGGCGCGAGATAGAAGCCGAACAGGTCGATGTTGCCGAAATTGCCCGGCTCCAGCCAGGACCAGGAGACTGATGGTGGAACCTCGACCGGCAGGGCGGCCGAAGGTGCGATGGGCGGTGACGTTGCGGCGAGAGGCATGGGTCTGCTCTCAATCCTTCGGAAATGCGCGCAGCAGATAGGGGCGGTCGAAGCCGAAGCGGTCGGCGATGAAGCGCAGCGAGGAGGCTGCGCGCAGGACGCTCGCCGCCATATCGGACGCCGGTTCCAAGGCGACCTCTGCCAGCCGCGCACGCATTTCGGCGACCGCGGCCTCGGCCCGCGAGACGACCGCATCGGCGTCGGCGGGAGCGTCCGCCAGCATGGCGAACGCCGCGGCGAGGCTGTTGAGGCACGCATCGATCGCCCTCCGGCCATCCGGCGGCATCGCCGGATCGCTCATGAAGCGGCGCAGCAGGCCGAGTTCAAGGCAGGACGAGGCCACGCCGAGCGAACCGCGCAGAAACGTCTCGTCGCCCGGCCGGTCCAGATCGAGGCGAGGCAGCAACGCGGCGAGGTCTTCGAGCGCCTCGCGGTGCGCCCTGCGCGGAGCCGCCCGTCCACCCGCCACGGCGGCGAGGCGGCGCATGCCGGCAGCAAGTGCCCTGCGCCGCGCGGGCCGCGACGTCACCGGCACGAGATTGAAGAACACCAGGCCGATGCCGAAGCCGAACAGCAGCCCCAGGGCGGAGTTCGCGAACACACCGGGTTCGGGTCGGTAGACGTTGCCGCTGCCCATGTAGGCGACGAAGAACGACGTGAACCCGGCGCCGGGAAAGGCGTATCGCGGCGTCCCCATGACGAGCCCGGCCGGAACGAGCACGATCATCAGTGCCAGCGAAAGCGAAAGGAAGCCTTCGAGGGACGGCAGCACCAGCACCATGTAGGCATAGGCCATGACGAGCCCGCAGGCCACGAACAGGGTGTATGGCAGGCCGATCCGCGCGGGATCGTCCTGGTTGATCGCGAAGAAGATCATGATCCCGAAGCCCTCGAGCGCCGAGAATCCGGCGGTCCAGGTTGTCGCGCTCCAGAACAGGGCAACCGCGACGAGCCCGAGGCTCGCCCGCAGTCCCTGCAGGATCGCCTCGCGGTCGTCGACGGGCGCGCGTGGCTTGGAGCGCGCAGGCCCGCGCTTGGGATGTGCCGCCGCGCGCATGCTCGCCGCCTCCGCCGTCATCACCATGGCGAGCCCATGGACCATCTCGCCAGTACGCCGCAGGATCAGGAGCGCATTCGCCAGCGGCTCAAGGGGACACGTTCCGGCATGCCCTTCGAGATCCGCGGCGGCCTGCGCGACATCTCGATGGGCGTCGCGCAGTCGCTGGCGGACCTCCCTCGCGCCGCTGAACCGCGGCAGGTCGTCTGACAGCGTCCGCAGCACTCGCTGGACATCGCGGAGCGCCGGTTCCAGCCGGTCGTTGATCGCCTCGTCCTGTGCGCCGCGGATATCTTCCAGCCGGACATAGAGACCGCGCACCACGGCCAGCACGGCGAGAAACTCGGAGAGCGCCCGATGGAGCGTCTCATCGTCGACGCGCCGGTCCGGCCCCTCGAACGCGGTGTAAGATCGCAGCGCATCGAACTTGACGACATCCGCCACCATCCGCCGCCGCATCCGCATCAGGGTGTCGAACGGCGTGCCCGGCTGCAGCGCGGCGACGCCGAATGCAGCCAGCCCGGAGACGTTGGCATAGAGCGCGGCACGCAGCACGTCGCTCGCATAGCGCGGCATGACCAGCACGCTCGCCGCTGTCGAACACAGGATGCCGAGAATGATCTCGGTCGAGCGATCGAGCGCGATGGTCCACGCGGTCGTTGGCGCGGCTGCGCCCTCGAAACCGACGAGAAGCGCAGTGAAGCCGGCAAGGAGAACGCCGTAAGCCGCGAAGTAGCGGGCTCTGGTGGCCGCATATGTCGTGGCGAAGTACCACACGGCCAGACACCCGACGAGTGCGACGGGAGCCTCCGCATAAAGCGCGACGGCGACGAGGCCGGCGATCGCCCCGGCGATCGTGCCGGCGATCCGATAGAAACCCTTTGCGATCGATGCGCCGGCGGTCGGCTGGGCAAGGAGATAGACGGTGAGGATCGACCACTGCGGATCCTGCAGGCCGAGCCAGTAAGCGATGGCGAGGGCGACCAGCCCCGCCACTGCTGTCCGCAATGCGTAAACGACGTTCCGCCAGCCAATATCGATCGAGAGCGCATCCGGCCACAGGCCGCGGATTACCCCCGCCGTAGCCATCGAAGCACCTTCCCCCTTGTTGGCCGATCGCAGCCCGAATGCGCGTGAACCTTCGCCGCACGAACGAGGAGGATAAGCCAGCGCGACCGGAAGTGGGGGCGGAATTTTCCTGCGCAGGGCGTCTCAAAGCCACGGCGGGATGGCGGGACGTGTGCGCTTGGAAAACCCACGTTTCGGCAACCCGCCGAACCGAAGCCCGACTGACAGCCTGTGCCGTGCGCCGCGTCGTCTCGTCGCCCGATCTAAAATTCCTCTTTGAAATCAGTCTACTCGCGCGAATGAGGGCGACCGCGGCCGAAACGTCCCGCTCACGCGTGTCACGAGCCACAACGTCTTGAAGAACACCGGAAATTAACCGTTGCGGAACACAACTGGAACGAATAACGTTCGTTCCTGATTTGTACACCCTTCGATCTTGACTCGGACTTGAATCGTCCCCGCTCCGGATCAAAGGCTGCGCGCGGGGAAGACAGTCGTCCATATCTCCGCGCGCGACGTGCCGCCGTTCGTTCTGATCTCATGCCGAGAGGGGCAGATGCTCACGCGCAAGCAATATGAGCTGTTGATGTTCATCCATGAGCGGCTCAAGGAAAGCGGCGTTCCCCCTTCCTTCGAGGAGATGAAGGAGGCCCTCGACCTGCGCTCGAAGTCCGGCATTCACCGGCTGATCACGGCTCTCGAGGAACGCGGCTTCGTGCGCCGCCTGCCGAACAGGGCCCGCGCGCTCGAGGTGGTGCGCCTACCCGATTCGGTCTCGCAAAGCCCGGCCGCCCGGCCGCGCGGCTTCTCGCCGAGCGTCATCTCCGGTGCGCGGGATCGGACGCCCGAGCCCGCGCCTCCGCCCGTCACGACACGGGCGCAGCCGGAGCGCGCGGTCAACATGCTGGACGTACCGGTCATGGGCCGCATCGCTGCCGGCGTGCCGATCGCCGCGATCCAGACCCAAAGCCACAGCATCACGCTGCCGTCCGAGATGCTGCCGCCGGGCGAGCATTTCGCACTCGAAGTGCGTGGCGACTCGATGATCGAGGCCGGCATCCTCGACGGCGATACCGTCGTCATCCGCCGTTCGGACAGCGCGGACACCGGCGACATCGTGGTCGCGCTGGTCGACGGCGAGGAGGCCACGCTGAAGCGGCTGCGCCGCAAGGGTGCCTCCATCGCGCTCGAAGCGGCGAACCCCGCCTACGAGACCCGGATCTTCGGGCCGGACCGCGTGCGCGTTCAGGGCAAGCTCGTCGCCCTGCTGCGCCGGTACTGACGTCGCGTTCTCCTGCGCGCATTGGCACGCCGACCGGGATTGGCGCCCCGGAATAAGAGGTGTGAGATCTGTGGCTTGGGATCGGCGGCAGGGGTCTGCAGCCAGGATCTGAGCATGGCGTCGCCGCGCGGGGACCAATGCCCCTGGATCTTCGATCCGGGACTCTCAAGCGCCGGCTCTCTGAGACGGGCCGGCTGCTTGGGAGACGTGCGCCCGGGATCTCTGCGGCGGCGCCGGCGGGCGGCCTTGGCCTGCCGCGTCATCGCCGGGTCCGCCTTCGGCGCTTCCGTGATCGGCCGGGCCGGTTTATGGTCCGCGGCGCTCTTGAAGTGGCGTCGCCTTGAGCCGACGCCTTCGGGTCTGTCGGAAGGGAATGCTGTGATGTCTGGAGAGGGAAAGCGGCTTTCGGATGATGCGGCCGGGTCCGTGACGCCGGTGGTGCTGTCGGGCGGCACGGGAACGCGGCTGTGGCCGCTGTCGCGGGAGGCCTATCCGAAGCAGCTCCTGCCGCTGACGAGCGAGCGCACCCTCATCCAGGAAACCGTGCGCCGCTGCGCCGATCCCGCGCTCTATCGCAGCCCCGTCATCATCACCAACGCCGAGCACCGCTTCGTCATCGCCGAGCAGCTGCGCGAGATGGGCGTCGAGCCCGCCGCCGTCGTGCTGGAGCCCGTCGGCCGCAACACCGCCGCCGCCGCCACAATCGCCGCCCTGATGGAACGCGC